>NZ_JACAGG010000036.1:0-30685 GCF_030324375.1 Empedobacter sp. R132-2 | reverse complement strand
AGATTATTAATATTTCGATTTAAGTGTATTTTAATAATGTACTGATTCAATGTTTGTGCAGTAATTTTAGCTAGAATACTATTAATTTGCTCTGATAATCTACGTTTTATACGATCGTAAATACTTCGTTGAATATTACAACTTAGCACTTAAGGGAGATTTCAAAATTAATGATTTTCACTATCAATACCCATAAATTCAACTGTTAAGACAAGACTTATGAGTCCTAAAAAGAAGTTTAGGTCATCTAAATTTATAAATTAAAAAGTGTATCTGTGGATAATTTTCGTAGAACTTCCAATATTCTTTCGTAATTTGCAAGTAAGTTATTCATTGTAAACATTTTGAAGTTAAATAAATTTACTCTTTTTCAATCAAATGAACAACTTTATTATTTATCAATCAAAATGCACAACGGGTATAATTTACAATTTTTAAAATATGTAGCTTAACTTATACTATAAAATTCAGGGGATATCCATCTACCTGTGATTTTACAAATGTCGCAGTTGCTATAAGTGTAAAAACAAATAAAACTTTTTTCATATTTTTTGAGTTAACTAAACCATCGTAAATTCAGTAAAAAAACTTTCAAAATCATGAATTACATGCATTTAATACATAAAATAATTATTATAGGTTATAAAAAATATAGACTCCGCTATTCAAGCGGAGTCTATCATGATTTATTTCATATTATTTTAAAATTAGATGACTTCTGCAACAATAAATGTACTACCTCCAACGTAAATCATGTCATTTTCTGTTGCATTTGATTTTGCAGCAATTAATGCCTTTTCTACAGTATCAAAAAAGTGTTTATCGGTAATATCTTCTGGAATTATTTTATACAAGTCGTCAATATCATATTTTCGAGGAACATCTGGTTGACAGAAATAATAGGTTGCTTTTTTTGGAAAAAAATTTAAAATAGATAAAACATCTTTATCATTCACAAATCCTAAAACCAAATGCAATTGATTATAAGCTTGCTCATTTATTTGTTTTGAAACTTCTGCTAAACCATGTGGATTATGCGCAGTATCAGCAACAATTAATGGATGTTGTCCTAAAATATCCCAACGTCCACGCAAATTTGTATTCTTTACAACATTCAATAAGCCATTCGCAATATTTTCAGGGGAGATCGCCCAATTTTGTTTTTGCAATTGCTCAATAGCGGTTAAAACAGTACGTTTATTTTTAATTTGATAAGATCCTTTCAAATCTGAAGGCAAATCTTGAAAATGTTTTTCTTCTGCAAAAATGATTTCTGCATTTCTATCTTTCGCTACTTGTTCAAAAACTGATTTTGTCTCTGCTGTTGTTTCACCAATTACAATCGCTGTGTTTGGTTTTATGATACCAGCTTTTTCAAAAGCAATTTTATCCAACGTATCACCCAAAAATTGTGTATGATCCAAACCTATATTCGTAATAACAGAAAGTTCTGGTAAAATAATATTCGTGGAATCTAATCGTCCGCCCAAACCTGTTTCTATAATCGCGATATCTACTTTTTGTTGTGCAAAATATTCAAAAGCCATCGCAATTGCAATTTCGAAAAAAGACGCTTTTTGATCTATAATTTTTTGTTCGTGCTTATTTACAAAATCAATCACAAATTCTTCATCAGCCATTGCTCCATTTACACGAATTCGTTCGCGAAAATCTTTGAGATGTGGAGAAGTTGTTAAACCTGTTTTGTACCCCGCTTCCTGAAAAATAGAAGCCAACATATGAGACGTACTTCCTTTACCATTTGTTCCTGCAATATGAACCGTTTTAAATTTAGTTTGAGGATTTCCCATATATTCGCATAAAGCTGTAATATTTGTTAAATCTGCTTTCATTGCTGATGCTCCAACACGTTGAAACATTGGTAAATTTGTAAACAACCAATCGATTGTTTCTTGATACGTTCTCATTTATTCAAAAATTTTACACGAAGTTACGGAATCATCTTCAAAAAAAAATCGAATTTCTCCGAAGAAAAATTCGATTCCATTATTTATGTATTGGCTATTCTTAATCTGAATAATCTTGTTTTGTTGTTAATAATATTTTTAAAACAATAAATCCAACGATAGCAGCTGTTAACGAAGCAACTAAAATCATTAACTTTGCTTCATTTATATAGCTTGGATCTTTGAAAGCTAACACCGAAACAAAAATGGACATTGTAAATCCAATTCCTCCTAAAATTCCGACACCAAAAACTCGTTTGAAATTGACCGCCGTAGGTAATTCACATAGACCAAATTTTACTGCAATCCAAGTGAATAATGTAATTCCGACTGGTTTTCCTACAACTAGTCCTAAGAAAATTCCCGAAGCTAATGGAATATTAAAATGCGCTAATCCTCCACCATCAATCGTAATTGCTGTATTTGCTAAGGCAAACAAAGGCAAAATAATAAATGCGACTGGTAAATGTAAAGCGTGTTCCATTTTAGCTGATAAAGATTTCGAGTCAATTTTATCGAAAGGAATTGTAAATGCAACCAAAACCCCTGCAATTGTAGCATGAATACCCGAATGTAACATAAACCACCATACAGCAATCCCTCCAATAATATAAGGAATCATTGATTTTACTTTTAATTTATTTAAAGCGAAAAGACCTAATAAAATGGCAATTGCAATTCCGAATTGTGTAAAATCTAAAGGTAATTCTGGATTTGGATAAAACAATGCAATCACGACAATTGCTCCTAAATCATCAATTACAGCTAAAGCCGTTAAAAATACCTTAAGCGACATTGGCACACGTTTCCCAAGCATTGTAATAATTGCCACAGCAAACGCAATATCAGTCGCCATAGGAATTCCAAAACCATGTATGGTATCCGTTCCTTTGTTTGTTAAAAAGAATATAAATGCCGGAACTAACATTCCTCCCAAAGCTGCAAAAACAGGTAAAATTGCTTTTTTTGTATTAGACAATTCTCCTATAAAAATTTCGCGTTTGAGTTCTAAACCAATTAAGAAAAAGAAAATCGCCATTAAACCATCATTGATCCAATGCGCAAAAGAATGCCCAAACATATCTGTCATCCAAATAGAATCATAGGATTCTGCAATTGGAGAATTGGCTAAAATTAAAGATAAAGCTGTACAAAAAATAAGGACAATACCGCCCGAAGTTTGGCTATGAAAAAATTGGTTAAAAAGTTTAGAAACAATCATTTTATTTTTTTTAATTTGGTAAAAATAATGAACTCGTTTTTAACCGCCTAATCTAAACGAAACAATAAGACCTAAATTATCATTTATATAATCTTTAAAATACTTTTTTGATACCAATTGCTAAAATTAAACATCTTTTCGATGATAAAAACAAATATGAAAGGTAAAATCAGCAAGAAATAATTATGAGATTGAATGATAAAAAAACTACAAAACACTAAAAATCTAATATGTTCTAAATACGGTACCCATCTTTTTTGTTCTAATTGTGCACCAATATTTATTAATGTAATCAAGACAAATACAACGAAGAAACCTTTGGTTAAATTATCAAATTGATCAAAGTAATATGTTAGAATACTCATCGCAAAAAACGATAAAATCAATTGTAAATTAATATAACCTTTGTATTTGAAATGATAACTATTCACTTTATTCTTAGACATCCATTTCTTTTCAATAATTGGTCTTATTTCCTGATCCATAACCGCTGGACTACCAAAATATATTGTCAATTTTTCTTTAATAGATGATTTTCTTCGAGCAGCCTCGTACAACTCTAAATAATAATGAAAATGTTGCCACAAAAAACTGTAACTATTGATAGGATGAGTTAATCCATATTTGGGTTTTTCTTCTTCTTTCTGAAAAGTACCAAATAATTTGTCCCAAAAAACAAATACATCTCCATAATTTTTGTCCAAATATTTTTCGTCAGAAGCATGATGAACACCATGAAGAGAAGGCGTTATAAAAATATATTCGAGCCATTTTTGTTTCTCCAAAATCTGCGTATGTGTAAAAAAAGAATACACGCCATGAACCACCAAAATCGTCATTACTAAATTTGGATGAAAACCAATAAAAGGCAAAATACACCAGAATACATTGCGAACAATTGCTTGTAAAGTCGTTATACGTGCCGCAACCGTGAAATTAAATTCTTCGGATTGATGATGCACAATATGGGCTCCCCAAAAAATATTGACTTCATGTCCCAAACGATGATACCAATACCAGACAAAATCTGTCGCTAGAAGCATCACAACCCAAATCCACCAAGCATTTGAAATATCTAATAGACGATAACTTTCGTAAATCCAAACATACAAATTGTAAAAACTTGCCGTAATAAAAAGATTCAATAATCGTTCTGCAATTCCTATTGAAATATTAGAAACTGAACTTTCATATTTATAGATATTCTTTAATTTCTTCTTTTTAACAACTACATATTCAAGCCATAAAAAAAGAAAAAAAGCTGGTAAAGCAAAAGCTAAATACTCGGGATGATTCATTTTTAAGCACTTAAAAATTGATTAATATGTTGATTAAAAAGTATCGGCTGCTCCATCATCGGCACATGACCACAATGATCGATATAAGCTAATTTTGCATTAGGTAAATGTGCAAAAAACTCTTCAGCAACATCTGGCGGTGTCACAATATCTTGTTTTCCCCAAACTAACAAAACTGGCTGATCTATTTTATGTAAAAGATGTTTCAAATTTTGTCGCTTTGCATCTCGCGAAATCGAAATTATAGACAAAGCTTTTGTAGGCGTATTAGCGGTCGAAAAAACATCATCTACCAATTCTTTTGTAACAACATTTTTTGTTTCAAAAACTTCTTCTACCTTATTTTTGATATACTCATAATCTCGCACACGTACAAAAGAAGCTTGTAAATTGTTTTCATATAAACCAGAACTTCCTGCTAAAATCAATTTATCAACCAAATTTGGATGCGCCAACGCATATAACAACGCAACATGCCCGCCCAAAGAATTTCCGATTAATATTGGATTTTCAATTTTATTAGATTGAATATAATTTTCTAGAAATTGAACTAAATTTTGAAGTGAATTTCTTTTGAAATGTGTAGAAAATAAAGGAAATGTTGGCGTATAAACATTATAATTTATTTCAAGATTCTTGATAACATTTCCCCAATTACTAAGGCTTCCAAATAAGCCATGAAGTAAAATAACATCTTTATTTTTCGAATATTTCATATCGCATTTATTCTTTGTTACCGAACAAATGTAAATAAAATATTTTTAAACTCTATTAATTATATAGATTTTATAGAAAATGTATAATTCCAGACGAATGGTCTTTGCTCGCTCCTGTTACAGATGCCAAACAATTTATTTCGTTATGAACACGTCGATATCCAAGGAATGCAAAGATTAAAGCTTCTTTAAAATCGATTAAATTATCAGTTGGAATGATGATTTCAACAGTTGATAATTCTCCTAAACGATTGATAAAAAATGTATTTCGAACTCCTCCTCCAGTTATCAACACGTTGTTGATATCATATAAAGCAAAGGTATTTTTAATTTGAATTACGAAATGCTCCACACAACTTCTCAGCTTATCTTCGATAGAAATATCGTACTTATCAACAATTGTTAAAAACTCATTCATAACCCATTCAAAACCTAATGATTTTGGGAAAGGTTGATGATAAAAATTCAAAAGATTCAATTCTTCAACTAATGCGGTATTAATATGTCCTTGTTCTGCTCGTTCTCCATTTTTATCAAAATCAAAACCGAGTTGTTTTGCATAATGATTCAAGACAATATTAATTGGGCAGATATCAAATGCAATTCGTTTTCCATTTCTATTCATCGAAATGTTAGAAAAACCTCCAAGGTTTAAACATGCATCATAGTTAGAAAATAATAATTCGTCCCCAATCGGAACCAAAGGCGCTCCTTGTCCTCCTAAAATAACGTCTTGTGTTCTGAAATCACACACCACTTTTTGTTGACAACGCGACGCAATTGCCGCACCATTTCCTATTTGCAAAGTGAATGATTTCTGCGGTTGATGAAAAATAGTTTGCCCATGAGATGCTACAAAATCTACTTTTTCAATCTTATTTTTATGAATAAATTCTTTTACTTGTTCTCCAAGAAAATAACCAAACTCTACATCCAATTGACATAAATCCATAGCCGAATATTGAAAAGCTTCTGTTAGTTTTGCTCGCCAATCGGATGAATAGTCTATCGTTTCGGCATGTAAAATTTCGAAAAGTTGGTTATCGTCAAATCGAACATAACAAATATCCAAACCATCTAACGAAGTTCCAGACATCAAACCAATGCAAAAAGTAGAATTTTTCATGCTGTAAATTTAATGAGAGAATTTGGTAATTGGTGAGTTTAGAAATTAGAAATTTTGAATATCTAAGAAACCATCTTTCATTTTTTACTTGATGAAAAAACGAAACAAAAAAATCAAGACCTCAATAAATCGGCTGAAAATGAGTCATTCTACGCGAAAAGATTTAAAAACCTATCGGCTAAATCTTTTTTATAGCTTCGAATTTCTTCATTTTTTTACGCCTTTTTATTGAAAGGTCATTTGAAATTCCTTTGAATAAGTAAATTGGTTTTCAATTATTAATAAGGTATGATTCTGAAAAAAGTATAAATATTATTACTCAAAACTCAGAACTTATTACTCACAACTCGAGATGCGTTAGGGATAGGAGTGGAAATCCTTTGCGTGAAACGAAGCGATAGCGGAGTTGCAACGCAAAGATTGCAACGAATAGCCCGCCCGAAGGGAACGCCCAAATCATTAGAAAAATTGTTTTGATAATTCTTAGGTTATTGCGAATATATCAGTTAGAAATTCTAATGATAAAAGCTTATATTTGAAACACAATTAATACAAACAAAACATGGCACAAGATGTAATCTTCGATTTGATTGAAGAAGAAAAAGAAAGACAACTGAATGGAATTGAATTAATCGCATCAGAAAACTTTGTTTCGGACAACGTAATGCGCGCGATGGGTTCTGTTTTGACAAATAAATATGCAGAAGGTTATCCTGGAAAGCGCTACTACGGTGGTTGCGAAGTTGTAGACGAAGTAGAAACTATTGCAATTGATCGTTTGAAAGCGTTGTTTAATGCAGAGTATGCGAATGTGCAACCTCACTCAGGATCTCAGGCAAATGCAGCTGTTTACTTAGCATGTTTGAAGCCAGGAGACAAGATCTTAGGATTCGATTTATCGCACGGAGGGCACTTAACTCACGGTTCTCCTGTTAATTTTTCTGGGTTAACTTACCAAACTTCTTTCTATGGAGTGGACAAAGAGACGGGAAGAATTGACTACGAAGCTATGGCAGAAACTGCTCGTAAAGAGAAGCCTCAAATGATAATTTGTGGTGCTTCGGCATATTCAAGAGACATAGATTATGCTAAATTTCGTGAGGTAGCTGATGAAGTTGGTGCTTTGTTATTAGCTGATATCTCGCATCCTGCTGGGTTAATCGCCCGCGGAATCTTAAACGATCCTATGCCTCATTGTCATATCGTAACGACGACAACTCACAAAACTTTACGTGGTCCTCGTGGTGGAGTCATTATGATGGGGAAAGATTTTGAGAACCCTTGGGGAGCAAAAACTCCTAAAGGTGAAGTGAAAATGATGTCTCAAATCTTGAACGGAGCAGTGTTCCCTGGTACACAAGGTGGGCCTTTGGAGCATGTAATCGCGTCTAAAGCTGTTGCTTTTGAAGAGGCTTTATCTGATGGTTATATGGACTATATTGTACAAGTTGTGAAGAATGCTAAGGCTTTAGCTGCGGCATTGGTTGCAAAAGGTTATGACATTGTTTCCGGAGGTACAGATAATCACTGTATGTTGATCGACTTACGTAACAAAGGTATTTCTGGGAAACAAGCAGAAAACGCTTTAGTTTCGGCAGAAATCACTTGTAACAAAAACATGGTTCCTTTCGATGATAAATCTCCTTTCGTTACATCGGGGATTCGTTTAGGTACGGCTGCTGTAACAACTCGTGGGTTGGTTGAAGCAGATATGCAAACTGTTGCTGACTTGATTGACGAAGTATTAATGAATATTGATAACGAAGAAATCATTAATGGAGTTGCAGATCGTGTAAACGAGTTCATGTCTTCTCGCCCATTATTTCAAATGAAATAAATAGAAACTTAGTTTCGATGATAACAATAGAAAAGTCCTGAGCATTGCTTAGGACTTTTTGTTTGATATAAAATGTCGAGACGTTTTAATCAAAACCACCTTAGCTTTTAGGTAAAATCACTTGACGTTTTTATTGAAATGTCTTGAGGAAATAATTTATTTCATTCTAACTTATAATAAGATTGAACTAATAAGAATTCTAATTAGATATATGATTACAAAAATTATCATCCTGAATAAAGTAATAACTAAGTAGAAGTATTTCTTCAATAATATGTTAAAGACTAATTATTCAAAAGTGTTTTATAGATTTTTATTCTGAATGATAAATACAATTGTTAGAATCTATTAAAAGTTTTATTACTTCTTTATAATCTAAAGTAAACATTATAAAAAAAGCAACTTCGAGATGAAGTTGCTTTTCTATTTAAAATAATATAAGTCTTTGTTCTTACGCATTCAATGCTTCTGCACCACCAACGATCTCTAAGATCTCGTTTGTAATAGCAGCTTGACGAGCTTTATTGTATTGAATTTTCAATCCTTTTTGTAACTCGCTTGCGTTGTCTGTTGCTTTATGCATTGCAGTCATACGTGCTCCGTGCTCAGAAGCGTTAGCATCTAATACGGCTTTGAATAATTGCGTTTTCAACGTTTGAGGGATTAAGTCTCTTAAAATTTCTTCTTTCGAAGGGTTGAAGATATAATCTAACTCTGCTGAATTGTTTGCTTCTTCTTCAGTTTTCTCTAAAACGACTGGTAAAAATTGTTCGTCTTGTACAATTTGAACAGCTGCATTTTGAAATTGATTGTAGATAATTCTGATTTGATCAAAGTCACCCGCAGTAAATTTCTCTACTAAATCGTCTGCAATTTCAGCTACATCTGCAAAATTTAAATTATCCCAAATGCTTGATGCATTTTTATAGATAGTTTGTGTTTTACTAAAAGTATCATTAGCTTTTTTACCAATTGCTAAAATCTCTACGTGTTTACTTGCTAATTCGCCAGCTAATAACGCATTTACTTTTTTGATGATGCTTGAGTTGTATCCTCCACATAAACCTCTATTTGAGTTAATAACGACTAAAAGTACTTTATTAACTTCGCGCTCTTCTGTTAATGCACCTCCTACTTCAGCTTCTAAAGTAGAACTTACATTTTGTAAAAGTTCACGTAATTTATCTGCATAAGGACGTAACTGTACGATAGAATCTGTAGCACGTTTTAGTTTTGCAGCAGAAACTAATTTCATAGCACTTGTAATCTGCATTGTAGAACCTACAGAAGTAATACGGTTACGTATATCTTTTAAATTTGGCATAATTCTATTTGAGATGAAGGATTAAAAGGAACTTAGAGATTCGGAAACCTCTAAGTTTCATTTATATTTTATTAGTATTTAGAAGTAGTTTCTGTGATAACTTTCTTCAATACATCCATAATTTCATCAGTCCATTTACCTAAACGGATAGATGTTAAAGTGTCTGCATATTTGTTGCGCATTAACTCAACAAAGTCAGCTTGCCACTCTTTCACTTGGTTAACTGGAACGTTTTTCAACATACCGTTAGTACCCGCATAAATAACTGCTACTTGTTCTTCTACTGGAATTGGAGCGTTAACACCTTGTTTTAATAACTCAACGTTACGTTCACCTTTACCAATTACGTTCATTGTAGCTGCATCTAAATCAGAACCAAATTTCGCGAAAGCTTCTAACTCACGGTATTGTGCTTGGTCTAATTTTAATGTACCAGATACTTTTTTCATTGGTTTTGTTTGTGCAGAACCACCAACACGAGATACAGAGATACCTACGTTGATCGCTGGACGAACACCTGAGTTGAATAAATCAGACTCTAAGAAGATTTGTCCATCTGTAATCGAAATTACGTTTGTTGGGATATATGCAGAAACGTCACCAGCTTGAGTTTCGATAATTGGTAAAGCAGTTAAAGAACCACCACCTTTTACGATACCTTTCATAGATTCTGGTAAATCATTCATTTGAGATGCAATTGCATCATCTTTGATTACTTTTGCAGCACGCTCTAATAAACGAGAGTGTAAGTAGAAAACGTCTCCAGGATATGCTTCACGTCCTGGTGGGCGACGTAATAATAAAGACACCTCACGGTATGCAACGGCTTGTTTAGATAAATCATCATAAACAATTAACGCTGGACGACCAGAGTCACGGAAATACTCTCCGATTGCAGCACCTGCCATTGGAGCATATACTTGCATTGGAGCTGGATCAGATGCATTAGCAGCAACTACTACTGTATATTTATCTGCACCGTGGTCTTGTAATGTTTTCATGATACCTGCTACTGTAGAACCTTTTTGTCCTACTGCAACATAGATACAGAAAACTGTTTCACCTCTATCGTAAAACTCTTTTTGATTTAAGATTGCATCTAAAGCAACAGAAGTTTTACCTGTTTGACGGTCACCAATGATTAACTCACGTTGTCCACGTCCAATTGGAATCATCGAGTCAATAGAAACGATACCAGTTTGTAATGGTTCGTTTACTGGTTGACGATAGATAACCCCAGGAGCTTTACGCTCGATAGGCATTTCATATAATTGTCCTTCGATTGGTCCTTTACCATCGATAGGATTTCCTAACATATCTACAACACGTCCTAACATTCCTTCACCTACGTTAATAGATGCAATTTTGTTTGTACGTTTTACAGTGTCACCTTCTTTAATACCTTTTGAAGGTCCGAAAAGTACAATACCTACGTTGTCTTCTTCAAGGTTTTGTACCATTCCTTCTAACCCGTTTGAGAATTCTACTAATTCTCCGTATTGAGCATTGTCTAACCCGTAAACACGAGCAATACCATCCCCAACAGTTAGAACGGTTCCTACTTCTGCTAATTCAACTGATGAATCAAAGCTTGTAAGTTGTTGTTTTAATATAGCTGAAACTTCAGCTGGATTTATTTCTGGCATTTCTGAAATATTTAAAATTTAGGAATGTATTCGTTTTTCGAAAAATCTTTTTTTAATGTAGCTAACTTAGTTTTGATTGACGAATCAACTTGATTGTTTCCTATTTTTAAAACGAAACCTCCAATTAAAGATGCATCAATTTTGTTCTCTACTTTTACTTGACTATTTGTAGCTAAAGTTTGTTTTGCTTTTGCTACAATATTATCAATTGTATTTTGATCTAATTGTACTGCCGAAGTAATTTCTGCTGTTACAATATTATTTGCTAAATCGTATAATGAAATAAACTGATCTGCAATTTTAGACAAAATATTTTCTCTACCATGTCTTACGACTAACGAAATGAATGTTTGAGAAGTTTTTGATAAAGATTTGAAAATCTCACTCAATACAGCTTCTTTTTTCTTTGCATCAATCACTGGAGAATTTAAGAAAACTCTTAAATCATCATTCTCTTTAATGACTTTGCGAACATCATTCATTTCAGCATACACTACGTCTGTTTGGCTTGCTCCATTCGCAAACTCCATCAAACCTTTAGCATATCTATGTGCTGCTCTGAATCCTGCCATGATTAATTGAATTTAACTTGATCAATAACATCATTCACTAAAGCTTCTTGTGCAGATTTATCTGACAATTCTTTAGTTAAGATTTTTTCAGCAATTTTAATTGACAACTGTCCAACTTGATTTTTGATATCAGCCATAGCTGATGCTTTTTCATTTTGGATAGCTGACTTAGCATTTTCAATTAATTTGTTTGCTTCTACAGTTGCAGAATTTTTCGCCTCGTTGATGATATTTTCTTTCATTTCACGCGCTTCTTTCAAGATAGCATCACGTTCAGCACGAGCTTCTTTCATGATTTTCTCGTTTTGAGCGTTTAATAAAGCCATCTCTTCTTTCGCTTTTCTAGCTGCGTTTAATGCATCCTCGATAGATTGTTCTCTTTCTTTAACTGCAGATAGAATTGGTTTCCAAGCTAATGATCTTAACAATACTAATAAGATGATAAATACGACCGCAGTCCAAAAAATAAGACCAACTGAAGGTGTAATTAAATCCATTGTGTGTATGTATTAAATTTTATTTTTTACTAATTAATTTTTTAATGAATTAGCTTCAACAACCAACCGTTATTGAAGCTAATTTTTAATTCAAATATTATCCGTTACCTAATAACGCAACTACGATACCGAATAAACCTGCACCCTCGATTAAGGCTGCTGCGATAATCATAGCTGTTTGAATTTTTGAAGCCGCTTCTGGTTGTCTAGCGATTCCTTCCATAGCTGATCCACCGATTTTACCGATACCTAAACCAACTCCTAAAACTGCTAAACCAGCTCCGATTGCTGCAATACTTCCTGTCATGATAATTGTATTTAATTATTAAAAAATTATTTTATTGTTTTTTATATTCTATTCTTAATGGTGATCGTGTTCTGCTACTGCTGTTCCGATAAATAACGAAACTAACATTGTGAATACGAACGCTTGTAATGCCGCTACTAACAACTCTAAACAGTAGATAAATAACGCTAATGGGATAGATCCACCTGCCATAGCTTCTGTTTGGAAAATAAAGATTAACGAAATTAACGACATAATGATGATGTGACCTGCAGTAATGTTCGCAAATAAACGAATCATTAAGGCGAAAGGTTTTGTAATAATCCCGATTAACTCAATTGGAGCTAAGATTAATTTTACTGGAACCGGCACTCCTGGCATCCATAACATATGTCCCCAGTAACCTTTGTTTCCTGAGAAATTAATTACGATTAATGCAATTAATGCTAATACAAATGTAACTGCGATATTACCTGTAACGTTAGCTGCACCTGGTAACAATCCTAATAAATTGTTGATCCAAATGAAGAAAAATAACGTTAATAAATAAGGCATAAATTTCGCGTATTTTTTCTCACCAATATTTGGAATCGCTACTTCATCACGAACAAAAATAATAATTGGCTCGATGAATCCTGCGATACCTTTTGGTACCATATTTCCTTTTTTGTAGTTAGATGCAACTGCAGAGAAAACTAAGATTAAAATCACGAAAGAGATTAACATTGATGTTACGTTTTTCGTAATAGAAAAATCTAATGGTTTTTCATTCTCTAAATGAATAGCTCCTTTTTCGTCTACGTGAGGTTTGATTGTACCCTGCGCATCTGTTTTGTAGATTTTTTCGTGGTAATTGATGTAGTAATTTCCGTTACTTTCAACAATCGCTTCATTGTGGTGAAATTTAGAAGACATAAAAACTTGTAAACCATTATCCCATAAAATAACAGGTAATGCAACTCCTACACTTTTTTCTCCTTCTCCCCATAAATGCCAATCGTGCGCATCTGCAATGTGGTGCATGATACCTGGAACTGGGTTAAATGTAGATTCGCCAGATTTCACTTTAGTAGCTTCCTCTTGACTTTTTACTTGCTCACTTTTAATTAACTCCTCAAACGTTTTTGGAAGACTTTCGTGCGGAACTGCTGTAGAGGCAAATCCGAAATTGAAAAGTAATAAAAACGCTAATAACGCTGAAAATTTCATGTATAATTCCTTTGTTTCTAAATTGCGTGCAAAATTATAGTAAATTAACCACTTACCAAAGTCAAATGCTAAAAATCATTAAACTTTTTTTAACTTTAAATTAATTAAGCGAATAAACACTAAAACTTCGGCTAGCAAAATTACAAAATAACTTATAATTAATTGCACAACATTTAATTTAATTTGTTCATTCACAACAATCAATGCTAATACAATTGCCATCTTCGCAATCATCCCTCCCATAAAGGCAAAACCAACATATTCTGGAAATTTTATCTTCACAAAACAACCAACTTGCAAAATCATTAATGTAATTAATCCAATTATTAAATACATTTTTGGAACAATTAGCGGATTTTCGCTAAAATTATAATGCGCAACAATTGCGTAATGAATACCACAAAAAATTGCAACCATTGCAATAAAAAAAAGTGCTAAAAGAATAAATTTCTTAATCATTAAAATTATTTTTTTGGTAATTGCTTCAACATCAAATATAATCCTGCAAAAACTCCCAGCAAAGATAAGCCAGCCGTCCATAATGGCTTCTCTGTTTCCATTTTTTTATCCAAAAATGTTCCTAACCAAGCAAATAACGCAATCGTTACCGCCATCTGTATTCCCATCGCAGAAAATTTTAAATATTGATTTACACCTTCGGACTTTCGTTCTTCTTTCATAAGTTTTATGTAATTTTGCAAAAAATTATTTCGTGGTAAAGATAGGAAACATAGAATTACCAGACTTCCCTTTATTGCTTGCACCAATGGAAGATGTGAGTGATCCGCCATTTCGTCGCCTATGCAAAATGCATGGTGCAGACTTGATGTATACAGAGTTTATTTCATCTGAAGGATTGATTCGTGATGCAATAAAAAGTCGTCAAAAATTAGATATTTTTGATTACGAACGTCCTATTGGTATTCAGATTTTTGGTGGAGATGAAGAAGCCATGGCGATGTCAGCTAAAATTGTCGAGACTGTTCAGCCTGATATTGTTGATATTAACTTTGGATGTCCTGTAAAAAAAGTGGTTTGTAAAGGCGCTGGAGCTGGTGTATTAAAAGATATAGATTTGATGGTACGTTTAACAAAATCTGTTGTTGAAAGTACACATTTACCAGTTACTGTTAAAACGCGTTTGGGTTGGGATTCTGATTCGATTAACATTTATGAAGTTGCAGAACGTTTGCAAGAAACAGGTATCAAAGCCTTGTCAATTCACGGACGTACGCGTACGCAGATGTATAAAGGACAAGCAAATTGGGAACCGATTGCAAAGGTAAAATCGAATCCGAATATTGAGATTCCAATTTTTGGAAATGGAGATATTGATTCGCCACAAAAAGCGATCGAATACAAAGAAAAATACGGTGTTGATGGTGTGATGATTGGTCGTGCGGCGATTGGTTATCCTTGGATTTTCGAGCAAATTAAACATTATCGAGAAACAGGAGAATTGTTACCAGAACCAACAATTGTAGAACGAATGGAAGCGGCTAAAAATCACTTAAATTGGGCGATTGATTGGAAAGGTGAACGTACAGGAATTTTGGAAACACGTATGCATTATACCAATTATTTCAAAGGAATTCCAAATTTTAAACCTTATCGCACAAAGTTAGTTACACAAGATAATTTAGTTGATTTGGAAGCTACTTTCAAAGAAATTGAAGAAGAATTTATTCCAACATTAGAAGAAATTTAATCGTTAGAAATAATTCATCTCTATAAAAAAATCCACCAATTACTTGGTGGATTTTTCATTTAAACTTGAGACTATAATTAATTACAATTATCTACAAGCAACACTTCTTCTGGATTCAGCGTATCATATTTCATCAATACAACTTCGTCCACGTCTGCTCTAGATCGTAAAGTAACTTCATAAACTTCATCATTCACAGGATATTGTATAGTTGCTTTCGGACGTTTAAATGTTCCGCTAGTTTCCACAACAACACCTTCTACGCATTTCCCTGTTTTAGCCAATTGATCTTCTAATTGACTTTTCGAATATTGACTAAATCCGAATGCTGCAAGACCTAAAACTGCAATGACGATATAAAAATATTTTTTCATAGAATTAAAATTTAATGTTTCGTATAGTTTTGTTTGAAACAAATTTAGATTCAATTCTATCGTTATAAAATCCCTATTATTAGCTAATTTTTAGTTTCACGTTTGGTTTTCAGCGCATAAAGTGCAAAAGTTCCCAACCAATGACTTCCCATATAATCATCATTTGAAATATTATTGAACGAATAATTGAAGTGATGATTTGCCCAATCATTCAAATAATTTAACTCTGGTAATTTTGCAGAAATTTGATACAAAGCCGTTGCACGACTAAAATTCAAACCATCCAAATGAACCAATTGCCCATCCGTACGATCCGAAACAATTCCAGGTTTTAGCTCATGTTTTTTATCAAACAATTGTGGTAAAAATGATTTCAACCATTTTTTATATTCATCATGCGGATGAATTTTAGACATCAACAAAGCCTCTTCCAAACAAGCCGAAAGAAAATCTGATCCACTTGGTTCGAAAGCAATATTGCAACTTTTATCTTTTAAATAAAGACGATTTGCATTATCAGTAATCACTTTTTCGAATGTTTTATCATTCACAGAACGTGCATAATCTATCGCTAAGCTCAAACCAAAAGCTGTGTTATCATGCGTACCTGTACGAATTGGATAAACTAATTTCGGCAAATATTCTTTGTATCGAACAATAATCAAATCACTCAAAGGTTTCATATTTTTTGCCCAAACTTGCGCATCTTTATCTTGCCAATGATTCAATTCCATTTGCAATTGTAACAACCAAGCCCAACCATAAGTACGCTCGAAATTCTTGTTATTTTTATCATTGAAAAAGGCCATTTCAACCGCAACATTTTCTGCTGTAATCAATTGATTTAACTCATTTCTAACCTGATTATTTTGATCCAATTCAGGAAAATTTTTCATCAATTTCACAATCGACCAAAATCCATGCACAGACGAATGCCAATCAAAACAACCATAAAAAATTGGACGCAATTGCTTTGGCGTTTTAAGATCTGCATCACTTCCCAAAACATTTCCTAATTTATTCGGGTATTCTACAGAAATACAATGCGTTGGTAATTCAAATATTTTTTTGGCTTGATCTAAGTGTAATTCTTGCGCAAAAACTATAGATGATATAAAGGTTGATAAGATAATAAATCGTTTCATGAAGATTGTTTTTACTAAGATAGAAATTATTCTTTGCTTATACCAAGTTGATGATAATTCTACTAAAAATAGTCTTTTATAAATTAAATCTTATACCTCCCATTAAATATCCAGATAAAGTTTTAAGATTTACGTAACCTTGATAATCTGTTGTAGAAATATTTTTTAACATAGAATTTTGATTAAGATTAATAAAATTAAATCCTTGAATAAATAGATCAAAATTTTTTAATTTATAATCAATTTCAGTGTAAAAGTTCCAGTTTGTATTTTTTATTACTTCTATATTTTTAATAATTTGATTATCATTTAAAACTCCTACTTTAATTTTAGCATTCTTGTAATTGTAAGTAACTCCAAAATCATTTTTTATAGTAAATATATTTTGTCTATCAATTTTCTTATTATCATTAACAAACACTTGGAATGTGTTTTTATAATAAACTTGTAAATTTGACTTAAATCTTGATGTAAAATTAGTTTTTAGATTAAAATTAGTTGAATAAAGATTATTTAATTCATTATTAATTTTCTGAACATTTTCTGTATAATTAAGAATTCCATTCGCTTTAAAAGCTATGGGAATTTTATTAAAAATATAATCATAATTAATAAAAAGTAACAAATTATCTGTTTGTTCTGCCTTAAAAAACGCTTTGTAAATTAAATTATTTTGATAACGTATATCTTCAGCTATATCATTTTTATTTTGATCATAACTTACATTTACAAAAAATGTTCTTCCTTTACTTAGATTTAGTTTTAAATAATTTATCGACACACTGTTTGTTCTTTTTATAAATAGTTCGTCTATTGATGATTGGTCTAATATTGTTAAATAATCTACTCTTCTTTCGTAGGTATTTAGAAAATCTAAAGTTGGAATTCCGGCATCTAAATAGGAATACTTTAAGGTTAATTTTCCTCCTTTATTTAATGTATATGCAAGAGATACTACTGGAGAAATACTAAAATTTTGTTCTAATGATTTTTGATTAGAATTATAGTAATTAACAATTAAACTTGAAGATATTAAAAGATTTTTATTGTATAAATAACTAAACACACCTCCTATTACTGCATTAAACAATCTATTTTCTTCTTTATTTTTTTGATTTATTAAGGTTGATAAATTATAATTTTGTAATGATGTATTGGTATAATAATTATATGTAAATTTATTTTTTGAAGATTTTACTGAGTACCCGATTTTATAAAGATTAAATTTTGATTGGTTCGTATTAATTTCTTCTTGTTCTGTTATTAGATAATTTTTTGTTTGAGAATTAAAATCTAATGTCAATTCTCCCAATAAATTATCATTTAAAACATTAAACCAATTTAATTTCTGAATAAAATTTTGTTCTTTACTATTTTCAGAATATAAATTTTGATTAATATCAGAATCTATTGTGTTTTGAGTATAATCAAATTTTGAATCTAATACTACGTAATTATTTTTGTTAATTTTCCAATCCAAATTGAATACATTTTGAACAAAATAGGGTTTTTCATCAATTTGCTGAATTTCATTTAATTTGAAAATCCCATAATTTTTGTATGTATCTTGTCTTTTAATCGAAGTATTAAAATCAAATAAAGTATAATTTTTAATTAATAATTTGTCGTTAATTTTCTGATTATAATTTAGTGATGAAAAGAAGTTTTTACGATCATAAAAATTCCGTTGTTCTCTAAGAAAACTGGGAATATCCTTTTCATCTATTTTAGACACACCATTACCATTTCTTTTAATGGTTTGGTTCAACTCAAAATAATCTTCCATCGTCATAGCGACTTCTCCTATTGTATTGTAATGATTGATAAAAGCGATATTGCCTTTTTTATTGAAATTGAATAAGTTTATTCTATTATTTGTATTAAAATCATTACCTAACGCAAAAGAAGCGTTCCCAGATATTGTATTTTGATAATTTTCTTTTAGTTTAATATTTAATACTTTTTTTCCTCCAGAACTAAAGCTTTTTAATATATCATTAGGTTGGTAATTAGAAATCAAATCAATACCTTCTATCATTTCATCGGTAATATTCTTTGTTGCTAATTGATGTTTGTTTCCAAAAAATTCTGCACCATCAATCAAAATATTATCCATTTTTTTACCTTGATAATATACTACGCCATTTTCATCAATTTGCAATCCAGGCAACTTTTCTATTAAGTCGCCTAAAGTTCTTTCATTACCAGTTCTTATTGCTGCTAAATTATATTGTATAGTATCTTCTTTTACTTTACCAAAGCTTTTGTTGTTAATAATTACTTCTTCTAATTTAACAAGTTCTTCTGATAAAAATATTTCGATAGATTTACCTTCATTTAGTTCGATATTTTCTTGATATTGAGAATAATTAAGCACATTAACTTTTAGTGTATATACTCCTTTTTCTAAATTGATAAAATTAAAAAAACCTTGACTATTTGTTTTTTTAAAACCTTTAAACGTATCGTCTAAAAATAACTGAACCACTGCATTATGTAGTGGTTCGGAGTTATTATCTTTTACATAACCATTTATAGACAAATTTTGAGCAAATAGTAACGAACTGATGAAAAAAAAGAACTTAAAATAAACTATTTTTTTCATCTATTTTTATTCACTTTTAATAACGATTCTATTTGTTTTTACACCTGACGAATTTTCTATTTTTGATGAAATAGAAGACTGCTTCAGTTCTTCCATTTTCTTTGAATACTCTTGCGTCGTTAAGACATTAGAAAATGATGGAAGCTGTATTTCTTTTTCTGCTTTATTAATAGATTTTAAAGTAATGTATTTCTTATCTGTTTCTACTTCTACTATTAATCCTGGTAAACCATTAAAAATTTCAGGCCCATCTGTTATTGCTATCTCAGAAAGATACCATGCCGTAACTTGTCCTAATTTAGGGTCATCCAAAGTCGCTTTTTGGGCAGTATATCCTCCAACTGATTTTGTTTCATTGGTAATTTTCCATAAATTTTGCAAATCACTCTTTTGCATTACTGTAAGTTTTTCGCCTTTTATTTCAGTTGTTTTATAGATAGTTGATGTTTCCAAATTTTTATAAAATACATCACTTACAAATGAAATGGTCGTGTTTTTTACAATTCTTTTGTTTCCGTTCGTATTTTCTACTTGGTTATTGTTTTTATCATCTTCAGTTGCTAAAGTCTTATAAATAGATTCATTTCCATTTGTTTCCAAAACACTGTATCTTGGCTTAGACAGTCTATCTTTTATCATTTGCTGTGCATGCACTGGTAATTGTGCAACCTTGGCCTCATCTATTTTTACTGTTTCTACATATTCTATTGTATAAGAATTTTTGATAATCCCAATATTTTGTTTATCATTTTTCATTTTAATTTCATTAGTAGAAATACTATTTGAATTTAATTCATTTTCTGTTAAAGCTTTCTTATCTGAACATCCGTTCATTAACGTTAAAATAACTAATACTGTATACATTTTCATTGTTTTTTATTAAAGGCCCTTAAAACTATTAGTAGATTAAACTAATTAATCACAGTATATACCTGATTCAAAGTAGTATTCATATTCCCAACTACCATCAGAATAAAGAGTAAATGACTCTTCCTCATACTCATAGTAATAACAATCATCAATTAATGATGTAATTTCAGAATTATCATTTTTTAATAATTAGTATTGATCAATATTCTAAAACTATAAATAAATAACCAAAAAAACAAATTATTATAGATTTAAGAATTTTTCTAACTCTTCTTTTGCTTGTAAACTTTCAGGAAAATTTTTCACATTTTGTTCAAAAAACTGTTTTGCTAAATCATTTTTCTTTTGTTTTACCAGATAATTTGCAACATTATTGATATACGTTTCTGTTGGTTGAAAAGAATAATTCAATTTTCTAGAAATCGTTTCAAAAGAATCCTTCACCAAATTTGGTTGATTCGGAATCTCTTTAATATTCACACGATAACCATCAAACTGCCAACGCAAATAATCAATCGAGCCAATCATCGGAACCGAACCATGTTCTTCGTCAATATATTGTTTGTAATGATAATTCAATGATTTATTCTTTGATGATTTCAAACGTTCGTCCACCTTTTTTATACTTTGATAATGGTCTCGTAAATGATCTGCATTTTGACTTTCACCAACTTGTGTTATCATGAAGAATCGATTCTCGAAAGAATGATTTTCTAAATTTTGATAAAGATTCAATAATTCTTTGTCATTAAACCAAACACTTGGATCGTGCGCAACATATCCATTGAAAGTTTTGGGATGGTTGTACAAGGTTTTCAACGCAAAATATCCACCTAAAGAATGTCCAATTAACAAACGAAAATCATTCACACGATAATTTTTCTGCATAAAAGGAAACAATTCATTTTGAATAAAATTCAGAAAATTAACATCATTTACATGTGTAAAATCTTTTGTTCGATCACCATTTTTATTCGTAATTCCGACAATGATCGATTCGGGCATTTCTGGATAAAAACCAGATTGAAATTTAGAAACTACGCCTGTTAAAAACGTAAAATTAGATTCGGCATCTAACACATAAATCACAGGATAATTTACTTTTTGAAGTTTATTATTAGAATACGATTTGGGAAGATTCACCCAAATTTCTCGTTCAGTATTTAAGATTTTAGAATTTATTTTTTGGATTTCGGCAAT
The DNA here is from genome assembly GCF_030324375.1 of Empedobacter sp. R132-2. NCBI lineage: Bacteria > Pseudomonadati > Bacteroidota > Flavobacteriia > Flavobacteriales > Weeksellaceae > Empedobacter > Empedobacter sp. R132-2. Next base: position 9,083 of record NZ_JACAGG010000036.1, on the reverse strand, counting down.
TGATAATTTTTCTTGCGAAAAACCGATTTGAGAGAAAAACAAACAAAATAAAAGTAGGAATTTTTTCATGTATAAAATTTCCCTAAAAATAGTTATTTAGAATTATTCTACACAGATGATTTTGGACAGAAAAAACGACCTCATCAAGAAGTCGTTTTTCTATATAATTTGTATTTTTTTAACTAAAAATATTCCATTTCAAGCCAAGTTGAAACTTGAAATCTCGGTACGGAACATTTGGCGCTGCAAAATAATCAGGTTGTTTTGTAAACGACGCATTGATATGTTCACCACGAATGTAAAAACGCATATTGCGAACCTTGAAATTGATAAAAACATCCAAAATAGGATAACCTCCAATTTCTTGTATACTTGCAGGGTCTTGCAAAGCAAATTCATTAAGAATTGGGATGTAACGCAAACCGTTGTATTTCGTAAAATATGTTGCATTAATACCAGCTTGCAGTTGAGCATTTTTGTTGAATAATTCTCCTTGCCAATACAATGTTTCACGAATCAAGAAATCTGGCAAAGGCATATACTCTTCGTTTTTCGTTACTTTTTGATATTGCGCTGTCGAAACTAAATTAATCTTTCCGAAACGTAAATGATTTTCACCTTTTATCTTGAAATAATTGATATTATCCGCCAATTGCTCATAATTCAAAATATCATTCAAATACACTTTATTGTCAATATTATAAATTGAGGCTTCTAACGTCGTGTTGACTTTATCTAACTTTAATTTTGCAAATAAATTTTGAACATTTTCAGTTTCAAATTGATTAACGTAATTAAAATTATTAAAGAAACTTTGATTATAAACCGCATTCAACGAAGGAAGTTTTGACTGAATAACCGCTCCTGCGCTCAATGTATAACCTTCTATCGGCGTCACATCTAATACTGCATCTACATTATAAACACTTTTGTAATTATCTGATTGCAAATATTCAACATTTCCGTAAAGTTTCAATTTTTCATTCCAATCAAAATCCACTTTTCCAACAACTCCAAAAAGATTTTCCTCTATTTGCTTTGGAACTGCAACAATCGTCATGGCTTGATCAGCAAAAACGCGTAAATTTTGGAATTTAACACCAGCCTCTATCTTCACACGATCTGTCCATTGAAAACCAGCAGTTGTCGTATTGGATAAATCTGTAAAACTCTTTTTACTTCTATAATCCATTCCAGTTATAATCGGCGTAGAATATAAAGTTCCATTTGGTGACGTATCCTCGTAGCGATATTTTTGCTTTTCGTACGAAAATTTATTCTTCAATTCGATTGGATTATAAAAAGTCGAATCTTTTTCATTCATCTTTTTTAAGATTCCGTACGAAGCATTCAATTCAATTCGACGCGCATCAAACTCAGATTTTGCTGTTTGCGAATTCACCGGAATATTACGAACATTCGTCATTCTGCGATCATCTTGCAAAATAAAATCGTTGATATCCTCTATTCCACCGTTTTCATTATTTTTCAGATTTTGTGCTGCATAATTCCACCACAATTTAAAACGTTCTGACTTTGTTTTATAATTTGATGAAAAAACAAAGGTATTATTCTGCGCTTTTTCATGTTTATAACGACCTTCGGAAATTAATCCACGATAATGAAACGTATAATTGAATTGCTTGTTGATATTATGCGAAAATGTCGAAGACAGAAAGTTACCTTCTTTTACCCCATTCTCGTAAATAAACTCAGTATATGGCGTTTTGACATCATAATATTTGATATCATTTGCGTAATAATAGTTGTATTTTTTACCAGTTGGTAACATCGAAGGATTGAATGGTGTATTTTGATACTCCAAATCCACCACTACACCTCCAACATTCGGGAAAAATAATTTTCCGAACACATCTTTACGAATAAAATTTTGATTATAATAGTTTTTGATACTTAATGTCGTATCCAATACTTCTGGTTTTCTGCCATTTGTCCAAAACTTATAATCGTCTATTTTGGTTTTATAATATGTAACCGAATCATTTGTTGATGATCCTTTTAATGGTTTTAAAACTTTTATTGAATCCTCCTGAGCTTGCGCTACAACAGCTCCTAATAAAAATAAACCAATGATTGTTTTTTTCATCCTGTTGAATAAATCCTTACAAAAGTAATCTAAAATTGAGAGATACAAAAAAACCCACTTATTTCTAAGTGGGTTAAATATTTTATAAATCTTTCTTAAAAAGTGAAAGTTGTTCCGTCAGCGCCGTCTTTTAGTTGGATACCTAATGCACTTAATTCATCACGAATTTGATCTGATAATGCCCAATTTTTATCTACACGTGCCTGATTACGCATTTCGATTAGCATTTTTACAACACCATCTAATTTATCTGAACTTTCGTTTGCAACTTCTGTATCCAAACCTAAAACATCATGAACAAAACCATTCATAATTGCTTTTAAACGTTCTAAATCTTCTGCTATAATATTCTCGAAACTATCTTTGATTGAATTAATCATTTTTACTGCCTCAAATAAATGTGCGATCAATATTGGCGTATTGAAATCATCATCCATTGCGGTGTATAATTTCGCTTCTAATTCATCAATATTAACGGTAGAAGTTTTCTTTGGTGTAATTGTTTCTAATGTTTTTAATGCTTCAACCAAACGATTATATCCTTTTTCTGAAGCTAACATTGCATCATTCGAAATATCTAAAACACTGCGATAATGCGCTTGTAAGAAACAAAAACGTACAACAGCAGGATGAAATGGTTTTTCGAAGAAATCATTTTCACCATTCACTAATTGCATTGGCAAAATGTAATTTCCAGTCGATTTGCTCATACGCTGACCATTCATCGTCAACATATTTGCATGCATCCAATATTTTACTGGTTCGTGACCATTAGAACCTTTTGCTTGCGCAATTTCACATTCGTGGTGAGGGAATTTAAGATCCATTCCACCTCCATGAATATCGAAATAATCTCCAAGATATTTTGTACTCATCACTGTACATTCTAAGTGCCAACCAGGAAAACCATCTCCCCAAGGTGAAGCCCAACGCATGATGTGAGCAGGCGAAGCATTTTTCCAAAGTGCAAAATCCACTGGGTTTTTCTTCTCTCCTTGCCCATCTAAATCTCTTGTATTATTGATTAATTCTTCGATGTTACGGTTACTCAATTCACCATAATCAAGTCCTTTTTTGTTGTAAGCTTCTACATCAAAATAAACTGATCCGTTTACTTCATAAGCAAATCCTAAATCAATTAATTTCTCTGCTAAAGCAATTTGTTCCAAAATATGACCTGTCGCTGTAGGTTCGATTGTTGGAGGTAGTAAATTAAATCTTTCTAAAACTTTATGAAAATCAACCGTATATTTCTGTACGATCTCCATTGGTTCTAACTTTTCTAGTTTAGATTGTTTTACAAAACGATCATTTTCTACATTTCCGTCATCTGTTAAATGTCCTGCATCAGTAATATTACGAACGTAACGAACTTTGTAACCCAAAAATTTTAGGTAACGATAAATCATATCAAACGACATAAACGTACGTACATTCCCAAGATGCACATTACTGTAAACGGTAGGTCCACAAACATACATTCCAACATTATCTTGATTAATTGGTTCGAACGTTTCTTTCTGTCCCGTTAAGGAATTATGTAATTTTAATTGATTTTCTTTTACCATTTTATAGGATTTATATTTTAAACATTAAAAGTAGTTTTCATTCCGATGTACGAAATAAACTCTTTTCTTAATTGCTCATTATCTTTAAATGCTCCACCATATTCGGCAGTTACTGTACTTGATTCGATGTCTTTGATTCCGCGCGAATTCACACACAAATGTTTCGCATCAATAATACATGCTACATCGTCTGTACCTAACGCTTCTTGCATTGCTTTCACAATTTGCATTGTCAAACGCTCTTGTACTTGCGGACGTTTTGCATAATATTCTACAATACGATTCATTTTAGACAATCCGATTACTTTCCCTTTCGAGATGTAACCAACATGTGCACGTCCAACAATTGGTAAAAAGTGATGCTCGCAAGTCGAATAAACCACGATATCTTTTTCAACCAACATTTGATTGTAGTTATATTTATTTTCGAAAGTTGACATTCCAGGCTTACGCTCTGGCAATAAACCACCAAAAATCTCTTTTACGAACATTTTCGCAACACGTTTTGGCGTTCCTTTCAAACTATCATCTGTTAAATCTAAGCCTAAAGTTTCCATGATGTTACGGAAATCCGCTTCTATCTTTTCCACTTTTTCTTCAGCAGACAACTCAAAGGCATCAGCTCTCAAAGGCGTTTCTAAGTTTGCTGAAATATGGTCGTCCCCCATTTCGTCATGAAGATGTTTATCACACATTACATAAAAATTTTAGCAAATTTATAAAAGATAGTGTTATAAAACCTTATCAAATCTCAATTTATTACATCTGAAATGATTTCTATCTTTTATCAAATCAATGAAAAGATTATCTTTGAAGTATCACAAATTCGAAAAAATGATCAAGAAAACTTACGGTATCGATTTTCTTTCGTTCGAGGATTACAAAGGAATCAAAGAAGGAAACATCGAAATTGAACTTAATGAAGCAAGTAAAGAACAAATCTTAAAATCGCAACAAAACGTTGCTAAAATAGTTGCTTCTGGTCAAACAATTTATGGAATTAACACTGGTTTTGGACCACTTTGCGACACTAAAATCTCTGAAGAAGAAACGCGTCAACTTCAACATAATTTATTAATCAGTCATGCGGTTGGTGTTGGAAATCCAATCAAGAAAGAAATTTCTAAAACCATGTTAATTGCAAAAGCACATGCTTTATCAAAAGGATATTCTGGTGTGACTTTAGATGTTGTGGAACGAATTTTACTAATGGTCGAAAAAGATATTATTCCGGTCGTTCCTGAAAAAGGATCTGTTGGAGCATCTGGAGATTTAGCGCCATTATCACATTTATTTTTACCATTAATTGGTGAAGGAAAAGTTTGGGATGGCGATACAATTGTTTCGACAAAAGAAGCTTTGGCTAAACATAATTTACAACCTTTACATCTTTCTGCAAAAGAAGGTTTAGGGTTAATCAACGGAACACAATTTATTTTATCTCATGCTTTAAATGGTTTAGAAAAATTCGAATATTTATTGAATTTAGCTGACGTTGCGGGTGCTTTATCATTAGAAGCTTACGAAGGTTCTCCTCGCCCATTCGAAGAAGAATTGCATCAAGTTCGTCCATTCAAAGGAACTTTATTGGTTGCAGAACGCATGCGAAATTTATTGAAAGGTTCTGAAATCGCTTTCTCTCACGCAGATTGTGGTCGTGTACAAGATCCATATTCGTTACGTTGTATGCCTCAAGTTCATGGTGCATCACGAAATGCATTTTTCCATTTACAAGAATTAGCTGAAATCGAATTAAATTCTGTTACCGATAATCCTATCGTTGTTTCGGACGAAGAAGCCATTTCTGGTGGAAACTTCCACGGACAACCATTAGCTATGGTATTAGATTACGCTACAATTGCAGCATCTGAATTAGGAAATATTTCGGATCGTCGTCAATATTTATTGATCGAAGGAAAATATGGTTTACCAAAATTGTTAACAGAAAGCTCTGGTTTAAACTCTGGTTTCATGATTCCTCAATATACCTCAGCAGCACTTTGTACAGAAAACAAAACGTTGTGTTTCCCTGCATCGGCAGATAGTATTCCGACTTCTTTGGGACAAGAAGATCACGTTTCGATGGGAAGTATTTCTGGGCGAAAATTCAATCAAGTTTTAGATAATGTAGAACGTATTTTAGCAATTGAGTTAATGTATGCTTGTCAAGGTTTAGAGTTTAGAAGACCTCGTAAAACAAGTGCTTTCTTAGAAGAAGTTTTTGCAAAAGTTCGTTCGGTTTGTCCTAAATTAGAAGACGATCGTTTGATTGGAGATGACATCAATAATATCATCGATTTATTACAAACAGATGATTTCAAAAAATTAATATTAAGTTTCTAAATTATCCTTTTTATCCAGAATTTGTCGAAGGATAAACTATTAATAATATGGGGAACTAGTATATACAGAAGACTCTTTGACATGCTCAGGGGACGATAAAAACTACGACAATCAAGTAAATGTCATTCCAATAAATAGAGATAATGTTTCCTGAAACAAGTTCAGGAAGGTTTAACGATTAGTCAAATTGAATTCATTTCAACTTCGCATAACTTTTAGAGATTCCTCGACAAGTTCAGAATAACAACAAAAAATCGTAAAACTTATAACGTTTAACGCAAAACATAAAAACACGCAAAAAAATGACTTTTCAAGAACAAATAAAACAAGGTATTCCTTCTGTTTTACCTCAAAAAAAAGACAGAAATCCTAACGTAAGTCACGCACCAAAACGCAAAGAAATCTTATCAGAAGATGAGAAAAAATTAGCGTTAAAAAATGCCTTACGTTATTTTGAACCTCAACATCATGCAACTTTAATTCCTGAATTTAAAGAAGAATTAGAACAATACGGTCGTATTTATATGTACCGTTTAAAACCAGATTATGAAATTTATGCTCGTCCAATTACAGATTATCCTGGAAATTCGGAACAAGCAAAAGCAATCATGTTAATGATTCAGAATAATTTGGATCCTGCAGTTGCTCAACATCCTGATGAATTGATTACCTACGGAGGAAACGGAGCTGTTTTCCAAAATTGGGCGCAATATCTATTAACGATGAAATATTTGTCTGAAATGAAAGAAGAGCAAACCTTGGTGATGTATTCTGGACATCCGATGGGATTATTTCCTTCACACAAAAATGCTCCGCGCGTTGTCGTTACGAATGGAATGGTGATTCCTAATTATTCGAAACCGGATGATTGGGAAAAGATGAATGCGTTAGGTGTTTCTCAATATGGGCAAATGACCGCTGGAAGTTATATGTACATTGGTCCGCAAGGAATTGTTCATGGAACAACGATTACCGTTTTGAATGGTTGTCGCAAAATCGATAATGAAGGTACGGCTGGTAAATTATTTGTAACGGCAGGACTTGGTGGAATGTCAGGTGCTCAACCGAAAGCGGGAAATATCGCAGGTGTTATTTCTGTAACTGCCGAAGTAAACCCTGCTGCGACATACAAACGTCATGAACAAGGTTGGGTGGACGAAGTGATTACTGATTTGGATGAATTGGTTGCTCGTGTGCGCGAAGCCAAAGAAAATAAAGAAGTTGTTTCGATTGCTTATGACGGAAATGTGGTGGATGTTTGGGAAAAATTTGACCAAGAAAATCTATACATCGACTTAGGTTCAGATCAAACATCTTTACATAATCCTTGGGCTGGCGGTTATTATCCAGTTGGATTATCATTTGAAGAAGCAAATCAAATGATGGCTGATAATCCTGAATTATTCAAAGAAAAAGTTCAAGAAACGTTATGTCGTCATGCAGATGCGGTTAACAAACACACAGCAAAAGGAACATATTTCTTCGATTACGGAAATGCTTTCTTATTAGAAGCATCTCGAGCTGGTGCAGATGTAATGGCAGAAAACGAAATTGATTTCAAATATCCATCTTATGTACAAGATATTATGGGACCAATGTGTTTCGATTTTGGATTTGGACCTTTCCGTTGGGTTTGTACTTCAGGAAAACCAGAAGATTTACAAACAACAGATGAAATTGCTTGTCAAGTTTTAGAAGAAATCATGCAACATTCTCCAAAAGAAATTCAGCAACAAATGCAGGATAATATCACGTGGATTAAAGGTGCACAAGAAAACAAATTAGTTGTAGGTTCGCAAGCTCGTATTTTATATGCAGATGCAGAAGGGCGCATCAAAATTGCGAAAGCGTTTAACGATGCAATTGAGAAAGGTGAAATCGGATCAGTTGTTTTAGGTCGTGATCACCATGATGTTTCTGGAACAGATTCTCCTTTCCGCGAAACTTCTAATATTTATGATGGTTCAAAATTCACAGCTGATATGGCGATACATAATGTCATTGGTGATAGTTTCCGAGGAGCTACTTGGGTTTCGATTCACAACGGTGGTGGCGTTGGTTGGGGAGAAGTAATCAATGGTGGATTTGGAATGTTATTGGACGGATCTTCGGATGCGGAACAACGCTTGAAATCCATGTTACATTGGGATGTAAATAATGGAATCGCTCGTCGTTCTTGGGCTAGAAACGAAGAAGCTATATTTGCCATAAAACGCGCCATGGAAGAAGAACCATTGTTAAAGGTTACTTTACCAAATATGGTTGATGAAAATTTATTATAAAAGCTTATGAATACTATTGAAAATTTACTCAAATTAATTTCTTCTCAAAACAAAAGAGATATTAAAAAACTCGAAATTAGAGAATTAGAAGAAGAAAAAAAAGGGAACTTTATTGCTTTTGTAGATGACCAGTCGAATAGTTACGATGTAAATATAGTAATCAAAAATAAAGAAGTTACTTCCCATTCTTGTGATTGTGGAAGTAACGAATCTTGGTGTATTCATCAAAAAAAAATGCTAGAAGAAATCGTAAAACTTACCTCTTTAAAACCTGTTAAAAAAACTCGCATAAAAAAAGAAAAAGAGAGCGAAACTTTACTTAAACTAATTGAAGAAGAAGATTTAAGAAAATGGTTACTTGATTTTTTTAATACAAATAGAGAAGCTGAACAATATTTCATGTTATCATTTTCTCAAAAACAAAAAGAGTATTCTCTTGATGAAGTAGAACAATTAATAAAAGATACAATAACCTCAATAATAGGTAAAAAAAGGAAAGTAGAAATATCCGAAGTAAAAAAGATAATCGATTTACTACAAATTGCTCTTGAACCTGTATTTGCTTATATAGATTGCATTATTAAGACGACAGAAATCGTAAAACCACTAATTATAAGAATATGTGATTTATTACTTTCTTTTCATTTTAACTCGGGTACAACAAGTAAAAGATTAGAAAAATATGTTTACGCTATTATAGAAAAATATCATTAGCGTCCTAAACGTTAAAAGAAAGCGTAAAAAAAGCGCGTAAATTTCGGATCTCAAATTATCTTTGAGTTG
>NZ_JACAGG010000035.1:0-32149 GCF_030324375.1 Empedobacter sp. R132-2 | reverse complement strand
ATATTTGAAAAAAGGGTTCAACTATAAAAAAGTCAAACCCACCTGAAATATATTTACACAAAATTTTGGACAGTGTCTAAATAAAAAATCTCGAGCAAATGCTCGAGATTTTTTTATTTATTCATTTGTTTCAATATACTTAATGTTTTTTTATCGACTTGATCTGCATAAAAAAACTTCAAAACATCTTTGATAATTTTTTCTTTCGGAACTATAAAGTTGAATAAAGTCAAACTTGATTTCAGTTTCATTGCATCATTTTTTCCGAAAATTAATTGCGGAATTACGCCTTTATGTTGCATTAATAATACAGATAAAACTTCTAAATAATTTCCCCAAAGTTCTTCATCTTTCACAAAAGCTCTCGCCTCTTCTTTTGAAGAAATCGAAAATTCTAATGACGAATCACTCGAACCTAATCCAACTAATTGAGGAAACATAAAAACAATCCAATTCGTTTGTTTTTTTCCTGCATGAACTTCCATTAAGATTTCATCATACACAAAACTTTGCGCATCGTGAAATCGTTTCAAATTAAATTTATCGTGAGGATCTTTTTGTTTCAGTAAATCTCCTATTTTCATATTGTAAAGTTAAAAAAATACCTCACCAAATTGATGAGGCATTTTATTTATTTTATAAGTCGATTACATTCTTTCTGGAACACCAATTCCTAATAAACGTAACGAATTCTGAATTGTATTTGCAACCCATTGAGAAAGATATAAACGGAAATTTTTCACGTTTTCATCTTCATTTTTCAAGATTGGATTGTTTTGGTAGAATGAATTAAATAATTTAACTAATTCATACACATAATTCGCAATCAAAGCAGGGCTCATTTCTGTTGCTGCTTTTTCTATCGTATCTTCGAAATCGTATAATGCACGAATAATTTCTTTTTCTGCATCATTCAATTCTATTGCATTTGCATCAAATTCTTTTGGGGATTCTTTTCTCAATAATGACTGAATACGCGCAAAAGTATATTGAATAAAAGGTCCTGTATTTCCATTAAAATCAACAGATTCTTTCGGATCGAATAAAATACGTTTCTTAGGATCTACTTTCAAAATGTAATATTTCAAAGCACCCATCGCAATTGTTTCGTACAACTCAGCTTTTTCATCATCAGACATTCCGTCTAATTTCCCTAATTCTTCAGAAATCTCTTTTGCTGTATTATAAACTTCTTGCATCAAATCATCTGCATCTACAACTGTTCCTTCACGAGATTTCATTTTTCCGTTTGGTAAATCAACCATTCCGTAAGACAAGTGATGTAAAGCATCAGCCCAAGAATAACCTAATTTTTTCAAGATTAAGAACAAAACTTTGAAGTGATAATCTTGCTCATTTCCTACAACATACGTTAATTCTTCTAACGTTGGATTATTTTTGAAACGCTCTACTGCAGTTCCTAAATCTTGTGTGATATAAACCGAAGTTCCGTCTGAACGTAAAACTAATTTTTCATCCAAACCTTCTGCAGTCAAATCAATCCAAACAGAACCATCTTCTCTTTTGTAGAAAACACCTTTGTTTAAACCATCTTCAACAATATCTTTTCCTAAAATGTAGGTATTCGATTCGTATAAATATTCGTCAAAAGCAACACCAAGACGTTTGTACGTTTTAGCGAAACCATCATACACCCAACCGTTCATTTTTTGCCAAAGCTCAATAACTTTTGGTTCATGTGCTTCCCATTGACGCAGCATTTCTTGTGCTTCTAAGAAAATTGGAGCTTCTTTTTTCGCTTCGTCTTCCGTTTTTCCTTGCGCTTCTAATTCTTTGATTTCTTGACGATAATGTTTGTCAAATTCCACATAATATTTTCCAACCAAATGGTCGCCTTTCATATTTGCAGATTCTGGTGTTTCACCATTTCCAAATTTTTCCCAAGCAATCATAGATTTACAAATGTGAATCCCACGATCATTAATAATTTGTGTTTTAATCACATTATTTCCTGCTGCTTCAATGATTTGAGAAACCGAAAATCCTAACAAATTATTACGGACATGTCCTAAATGCAAAGGTTTGTTTGTATTTGGCGATGAATATTCTACCATTACCGTTCTCGAATTTTCATCAACTTTTGTAATTCCAAAAGTTGAATTTTGAGCATTTTGAGTAAAATTTTCTAAAAATTCTACTGAACTTAAACTCATATTCAAGAAACCTTTTACAACATTAAACGCTGTAATTTTATTATTTTCAACCAAATTTTCACCGATTTTAGCACCGATTTCTTCTGGTTTACCTTTCAAAGTTCTGATTAATGGGAAAACAACCAATGTATAATCACCTTCAAACTCTTTCCTTGTAAACTGAATTTCAACAGATTCAGGGTTAATTTGATAAACGTTTTGAATCGCTTCTAAAACATTCTGCGTGATGTATTGTTTTAAACTCATTTTTATTCCTTTTTACTTAATCGAAATGCAAAAGTACGAAGTTTCAACGAATTTGAACGGATTGCACATTGAGTTTTTAAGAAGTCATCAAGAAAACTTATCTTTGCAAAATGAAAGCTACATTCGCGGATTTCGAATTAACAAAACAATTGAGTTCGGCTTTAGAAAAGTTGAATATCACAACCCCAACTCCAATTCAAGAAAAATCATTCAAACCGATTCTTTCTGGACGAGATATAATGGGAATTGCCCAAACAGGTACAGGTAAAACAATGGCTTACTTATTACCCTTGTTGAATACTTATCAATACTCTAAAACGAATCAACCAAAGATTGTTATTTTGGTTCCGACACGCGAATTAGTTGTTCAGGTTACCGATATTTTAGAGCAATTAACAGAGTTTATCAATGTTCGTGTTTTAGGAATTTATGGTGGTGTAAACATCAATACTCAAAAATTATTGGTGTATGAAGGCGTTGATATTTTGGTTGGAACACCAGGTCGTGTTTTAGATTTGGCGATAGACAATGTATTATCATTCAAAGAAATGAAGAAATTAGTGGTTGACGAATTTGACGAAATGTTGAGTTTAGGTTTTCGTCCGCAACTGATTCATTTATTTACAATGATGAGCGAAAAACGTCAAAACATTTTATTTTCTGCTACGATGACAGATCAAGTAGATGATATGTTACACGAATATTTCAAAAATCCTATTGAAATTTCCTTAGCTCGTTCAGGAACACCATTAGAAAAAATCACTCAATTGGCTATTCCAGTTGAGAATTTCAATACAAAATTGAATTTAATTGTTCATCAATTAGGAGACAAAGCAAAATTTGAGAAAGTTTTAATTTTCGCAAACAATAAAAAACATGCTGATTTAATCTTTAATCATTTAGATGAAATTTATCCAGATGAATTTGGAGTAATTCATTCTAACAAATCTCAAAATTATCGTTTGAGAACAATGGAAGCCTTTACCAGAGATGAATACCGAGGAATTATCACGACAGATATTATGGCTCGTGGTTTGGATATTCCTGATGTTACGCATGTTATCAATTTCGAAATTCCAGAAATTCCAGAACAATATATTCACCGAATTGGGCGTACAGGACGTGCGGATAAAAAAGGAGAAGCGATTTCTTATTTTTCTGAAAAGGAAATTGAACGTTTAGATGCTATTGAAGCATTGATGGATAAAGAGATTAACGAACTTCCTTTTCCTGAAGAGGACGTAAAAATAAATCCTGTAAAACGTGAATTTGAGAAAGATGTTGTAAAAATGAAACAACTTACAACTGTAAAAATTGAAGAACGTGGTGCAGCATTTCACGAGAAAAAAGATAAAAATAAAAAGGTGAATTTAGGTGGTCCTACAAAACGTAAACCACCAAAATCTAAACCTAAAAACCGTGGTCAGCAAAAACAGAAAGCGAAAGCACGTAAAAAAGGAAAATAAAATGAAAGCGACCAATTGGTCGCTTTTCTTATTTTAAAATCTGTTTGAATTTAGATTTAAATTTTGCAATTTTTGGTCCAACAACTGCCGAACAATATGGCTGATCTGGATTTTCATTGTAATAACCTTGATGATAATCTTCGGCTGGCCAAAATTTATCTAAAGGCTCTATTGTTGTAACGAATTTATCTTCATACAAAGTTCCGTTATCAAACTCTTTTAACGATTCTTCCGCTTGCTTTTTTTGTTCTTCTGATGTGTAAAAAATACTCGAACGATATTGTGTACCAACATCGTTTCCTTGTCTATTTAACTGTGTTGGATTATGTATATTCCAAAAAATTTCTAATAATTCTTTGTACGAAATCACTTCATTGTCAAAAGTAATTTCAACAACTTCCGCATGATTTGTATCTGTATCACAAACCTGACGATAAGTAGGATTTTCTACATTACCTCCTGCAAATCCAGAGATAGCTTGTTCTACTCCATTTATCGAATTAAAAATTCCTTCCACACACCAAAAACAACCAGCTCCTAAAACTGCTATTTCCTTGCTCATGTCTTCTCTATTTTTACTTATTCAATCAAAAAAAATTCTAATTTATCAGAACCATTCTTATATTTTTATACCAATTGGAAAGCGGTATCATCTTTTACATCACCAATAACAAAAGTACTGTGAGTACTACCAATTACCTTTATTGTTGTTAGTTTATTTACCATAAAATCTCTGTATTCGTCCATATTTTCGAAAGACATTTTGATAATGTAATCGTAATCACCACTTACATGATAACTCGCCTGAACTTCTTTTAAATTCACAATTTCGTTTTCGAAAATCTTGATGTTATCAGCAGAATGTTGTTGTAACTTAATATGGCTAAATACCAAAAGCTCTCTGTTAATTAATCTTCTATTTACAAGCGCAACATATTTAGAAATAATTCCTGACTTTTCTAATTTCTTGATTCTTTCATGAATTGCGGTTGACGATAAATTTAACTTATCAGATAATTCTTTATAGGTAATTTTACTGTTTTCTTGTAGATACATTAGCAGCTGTTGATCGAGAGTGTCAAATTTCATTTCAATTAATTTTTTTCTAAAGTAACAACATTATTTTGAATAATTATCTATATAGATTAAAAAAATTACTCATCTACAGAAAATATATTTATAATTTATTAAAACACACCGTTTTTTGTTCTATTCTAAAAAAGATAAAAAGTTAAACTCTATAATTTTTATATACTAATAAATGTTAAATATCTTTCATTATTCATATTATTCATTGTATATTTGAGCTCGAAAAATCGAGAGGAAAGATTTGACTGATTGCAACCTCATAAAACAATTGCTAAAACAGGACTTCAGTTTTCTCCTTCCCTCTATCATTTTAAAAAAAAGTATAGAAATGTCATATTTATTTACGTCAGAATCAGTTTCTGAGGGGCATCCAGATAAAATTGCCGATCAAATTTCTGATTCAATTCTTGACCACTTTTTAGCATTTGATGCAAAAAGTAAAGTAGCTTGTGAAACTTTAGTAACGACTGGACAAGTTGTTTTAGCAGGTGAAGTAAAATCTAATTCTTACATTGATTTACAACGTGTAGCAAGAGAAACAATTGCTGAAATTGGTTACACGAAAAGTGAATATATGTTCGATGCAAATTCTTGTGGAATTTTATCTGCAATTCACGAACAATCTCCAGATATTAACCAAGGTGTAGACAGACAATCTGACGAAGAGCAAGGTGCTGGTGACCAAGGAATGATGTTTGGTTATGCTACAAGCGAAACTGAAAACTATATGCCTTTGGCGTTAGATTTATCGCACAGATTATTGAAAGAATTAGCGCATATCCGTAAATACGAAAAAGATTTGTTACCATATTTACGTCCTGATGCTAAATCTCAAGTAACAATTGAATATGATAATGACAACAAACCTGTTCGTATCGATACTATTGTAATTTCTACTCAACATGATGACTTCGCAAACGAAGAAGCAATGAGAGATAAAATTACAAATGACTTAGTAAGTATTTTAATTCCACGTGTAAAAGCGCAATTACCTGTTCATTTACGCGATTTATTTACAGATAGTATTACTTATCATATCAATCCTACAGGGAAATTCGTTATTGGAGGACCTCACGGAGATACAGGTTTGACTGGTCGTAAAATTATTGTAGATACTTACGGTGGTAAAGGTGCTCACGGTGGTGGTGCGTTCTCAGGAAAAGATCCATCAAAAGTTGACCGTTCTGCTGCTTATGCTGCACGTCATATTGCTAAAAACTTAGTTGCAGCTGGTGTTGCAGACGAAGTTTTGGTACAAGTTTCTTATGCAATTGGTGTTGCTGCTCCAGTTTCTTTATTAGTAAATACATTCGGAACTCAAAAAGTTGAGTTAACTGAAGGAGAAATTTCTACAAAAGTTTCTGAAATCTTTGATATGAAGCCTTTCGCAATCGAACAAAGATTAAAATTAAGAAATCCTATTTACAAAGAAACTGCATCTTACGGACACTTAGGTAGAGAACCAAAAACGGTTTCAAAACGTTTTGAATCTGCTAATGGACAAGATGTTGTTGAAGTTGAAGTTGAATTATTCACTTGGGAAAAATTAGACTTCGTAGATCAAATTAAAACAGCTTTCGGATTATAATCTGAAAATTTTAAATCATACTAAAAAATCCACTCAATATTGAGTGGATTTTTTTATGTTTAATTTTTACTAATCGAATTGACTAACCAATATCGTTTTCCTTCTTTGTAAGAAATATTGATACTATCTCTGGAAAGTACAATCAATTTTGTTGGTGTCCAACCCACGTTTCTTAACGAATTGCTTCCTGTCATTTCCATTTGAATATTTTCTATCGGATCAATTTTTTGAGTTGTGATAAAATCAAATTTATATAAATTCTTAGATTGAGAAACTTGCACTACTCCACTATCTTGAACAATTCCTCCTAAAGAATCTTGAAAAATAATAAATCGTCTTTCATATTTTTCTTTGTAAATAGTATTCTGGCTATCATCCTCATTATTACAAGAAAATATCATCATTAATACTGAAGCAAAACATACAATCGTTCTCATAAAACATCATTTTATATTTAACTATTTTCAGCGAAAAATATTGTATTAAAAAAGACGCTCATTTACTGAACGTCTTTTCTATTATTATTCCTAAAAATTATCTCGTTGCATTTGCGGTCCAAGTTTTACCATCTTTTGTGTAAAGAATTGTCAATTTAGCATTATCAATTCTAATATAAGATAATTCATCTGCTCCAACACTCACTAAAGTATTGTCACCTTTCTTTTCAAACTCAACACCGTTTAAATCTGGAATTTTATCAGAAAAAGCAAAATTATACTTTGTTCCACTTGCAATTTTTGTTACAAATACACTTCCATTATCAGCAGAAAGAGTATTATTTCCATCAACATAACTTATTTTTCCTTTGTAAGTTCCTGCAAAGAAATCGTTGTTTGCTGGATCATCATCATCGTTACAAGCCGTAAATACAAATAAGGCAAAAAATGTTACCGCTAAAAATTTCAATAGATTCTTCATGTTTTTATATTTTTAATTTGGTTATAATAATCAATATTTTTTCAATTATAATACCATAAAATGTTAAAGAAAATTGATAAAGTAAATTTTAACATTTTTAACTCTCGTAAAAAATCGTATTTTTGAAGCAATATATAATACCTATAAACATGAATTTATTGCAAGGTAAAACAGCAATCGTTACAGGCGCAACTCGCGGTATTGGAAAAAGTATTGCTGAAGTTTTTGTTAAAAATGGCGCTAACGTTGCCTTTACTTATGCTTCTTCTGTAGAAAAAGCAAAAGCTTTGGAAGAAGAATTGGGACAATTCGGTAAAGTAAAAGGATATCAATCTGATGCTTCTGATTACGAAGCTGCTCAAAAATTAGTGGAAGATGTAATTGCTGAGTTTGGTCAAGTTGATATTGTAATTAATAATGCTGGAATTACAAAAGATAATTTGTTGATGAGAATGTCTGCAGAAGATTTCGAAAAAGTAATTCAAACAAACTTAAATTCGGCTTTCAACTTAACAAAAGCAGTGATCAAACCAATGATGAAACAACGTTCTGGATCTATCGTGAACATGTCATCTATTGTTGGAATCAAAGGAAATGCTGGACAAGCAAATTATGCTGCATCTAAAGCTGGTTTAATTGGTTTCTCTAAATCTGTTGCGTTAGAATTAGGTTCTCGTAACATTCGTTGTAATGCAATTGCACCAGGTTTTATCGAAACTGAAATGACAGAAGTTTTAGACCAAAAAGTTGTTGAAGAATGGCGTAATGGAATTCCATTAAAACGTGGAGGACAACCAGAAGACGTTGCAAATGCATGTTTATTCTTAGCGTCAGATTTATCAAGTTATGTAACAGGACAAGTTTTGAGTGTAGACGGAGGTTTACATACTTAATTCTTAAAAATATCATACTTTTTGAAAGGTTTTGTTTAGTAAATTTGCTAATCAAAACCTTTTATAATTTAAGACAACTACGTTGAGAAAAATATCAAATAAATTAAATGTTCAATTGATTGCTGAAACTTTTTTGGCTTTCGGAATTGATCATATCGTATTATCGCCAGGATCTCGAAACGGAGCATTAACAATGCAATTTGCGAATGACAAACGTTTCAAAACTTATAGTGTAATCGACGAGCGCTCGGCTGGATTTGTCGCTTTGGGAATGGCTCAGCAAATTCAGAAACCTGTTGTGGTTTGTTGTACCTCTGGTTCGGCCACAGCAAATTATTACCCTGCAATTACGGAAGCTTTTTTTCAAAATGTCCCTCTAATTATACTTTCTGCCGATCGTCCCGAACATTTAGTTGATAATTTTGATGGACAAACCATTCGCCAAAAAGATATTTTTGAGAAACATTCTGTTCATAATGTTCAGCTTTCCGAAAGTGAAGAAACTGATGATTTAACACGGAATATGTTGTTGACGAAATATGCATTGATTGATTGTATGCACAAATCTGCGCCAATTCATATCAATATGCCTTTTTCTGAACCTTTGTACGAATCTGTAACAAAACCAGATATTGAAATTGACACGATAACGATTCCTGCAAAAAATTATCCAGAAATTGATGTGATTGATTTTATGAAACGTTGGAATGCTTCGACGCGTAAAATGATTTTGGTCGGATTACATCATCCTGATGCCGAATTTGATCATTTTGTGAAACAATTAGCGCAAGATGATTCGGTTGTTGTTTTGACAGAAGTGACGTCAAATATTCATGATGAACGATTTTTCAATAAAATAGATCAAGTTATTTTCCCTTATTCGGAAGAAGAATTAGAAGCGTTGAAACCTGATATTTTATTGACAATTGGGCAAAATGTCGTTTCGAAAAAAATTAAAAAATTCTTACGTGATCAAAAACCAACACAACATTGGCATTTAGATGAATATTGGCAACCAGACACTTTTCAAGCATTAACAGATAAAATTGAGACGAAACCTGAATTGTTTTTAGAGCAATTTGTTCCGTTTATCAATCCAAAAGAATCTGAATATTACAACACATGGAATTCAATTCGAGAAGCGAATAATATCAAACACAAAAATTACATCAATATGATTCCGTTTTGTGATTTGAAAGCATTTGATTCCATTATTAGAAATTATCCTGAAAATTGGCAAATTCAGTACGGAAATTCAACCATTATTCGTTACGGATTATTGTATGATCACAACAATTCGAATCCTGTTTTTTGTAACCGCGGAACAAGTGGAATTGATGGCTCTACATCTACAGCGATTGGGGCTTGCATCGCTTTTGGTCAAAATACGGTGATGATTACGGGAGATATTTCGTTTTTCTATGATTCGAATGCGTTATGGAATGTAAACATGCCGAATAATTTCAGAATTATTTTGATCAATAATGGCGGAGGAAATATTTTCAAATTTATTCCTGGCCCAACTGAAACAGATGTTGTTGAAGATTATTTTGAAACAAAACATCATTTCACTGCCGAACATTTAGCTAAAATGTATGGTTTTGAATACCAAGTTGTTTCAAATTTAACTGATTTAGAAAATACTTTTGAAGATTTTTATGCAGAAAGTAATCGCCCGAAGATTTTAGAAATTGATACACGAAATTCTGCTAACGATGCTATTTTGAGAGGATATTTTAGTAGTTTGAAGTAAAAAATATTAAAGAGAAATCATTAGTTTGGTTTCTCTTTTTAATTCAAATAATTTTCCTAAAACATTTTCAAAAAGACACCTTCTATATAAATTCTATATAAACTAGGTTGGTATTCTCCGATTGAAATGATAACATAATACTCGGATGTTTCCTTTAAATACACATATAAATTCTCAGCGTTTCTGTAACTAGTCAAATCAACAATAAAATTATTTTTAATAATTCCTTTACAATGACTAATGATGGAAGTAAAAAGATTCTTCTCAATATTATTTTCTACAATATTTAACTCTACTAATTCTTCAAAATCAAAAGTAAAATCTAATTCATTATTTATTTTAAAATTGTGTTTACCATAAATAAAAATGCAATCAGAAGATTGAATTAGAAGCATTTTACTCATTATTTGCTTTATATCTTTATTCATTGAATAAAAATTAAATTATCTCAATTTTCTCTCCTAAAAACTTTGGTTGAACACCAAAAAAGCTATCAATAAAAACTTTCGTTCGAGCAAAATACTCGCGGATATTTGTTTTTAATCCAGCATGTTTATTGACATCTTTTGCACTGTAACCATACGCATTAATTCCGTTTTGACGTGCAATATAAACTGCTCGTTGATTGTGAAACTCTTGGGAAACTACAATAAATTCATTCTGACTAAAAATTTCCTTTGCACGAATCATAGAATCTAATGTTCTAAAACCTGCATAATCCAAATAAATCACATTTTCTGGAACTCCATTTTTTATTAAGGCTTGTTTCATTGCTTCAGGTTCGTTGTAGTTTTTTCGACCATGATCTCCACTCAAAATAAAGTACGTTACTTTTCCTGATTGATACAATTCTGTTGCAGCTTCTATACGATACGTAAAGTAATAATTTTGATAACCACTCACCAAATTTGGCGCTGTTCCCAATACAATCGCAACTTTGGTTTTAGGTAAAATCTCTAATTTATCTGTGACAAATTCTTCCGTTGAGTTTTCTATTTTATAATTTGCAAAAGCTGTGAACAAAAGACTTCCAATTCCTAAAATAAGTAAAGTATAAAAAGATTTTTTCAGAAACTTTTTGGTTTTGATTTTCATAGTTGGTTCAAGATTATTTCTTGTGTTAAAAATACAATATATTCTTCAGTTTTATAATGATTTAAGAACTCCTATCCGATAATAAATATTTAAAATCAAAATTTCATTAAAAAAATCTATCTTACTATATTGCGTATTATTTTTTCAAAATACAACTATGAGAACAAGATTATTTTTTCTAGCCACCACTCTATTTACAGTTTCAACTCTATCAGCACAAAAATTCGAAATTGATACCTTACAATATCAGGGAAGTGATAAAAACATTATCAACCTTGTTGTTTTAGCAGATGGTTATACAAAAGACGAATTAAAATATTATAAAGAAGATGCAAAACGATTTACAGACTATTTTTTCAAAACGGAACCATTAAGTCAATATATCAATTATTTTAATGTATTTGTTATAAATAGTATTTCTGAGGAATCTGGTGCAATTCACCCATATTCTACCAAAGAATGTCCCACAGAAAAAGTAGATTGGGATCAGTTACCTGAACGTTATAATAAATTTGTAAAGAAATATGAAGTTCCGAAAACTAATCCAAATACAATTTTCGGAAGTAGTTTTGATATTTCTGGAATTCATCGTTTAGTTGTTCCAACGAAAAATGAAAAGGTATTACAAGTTCTGAAAGATAATATTCCCAATTATAGTCAAGTTGTAATTCTTGTTAATTCTCCTTTTTATGGTGGTTCTGGAGGAGAATTTGCGACGACAACAGTTAATTTTAAAAGTAATGATATCGCTGTTCACGAAATTGGACATTCGTTTGCAAAATTATCAGACGAATATTGGTCTGGTCCGTTGTATACGGTTCCTGGTCCAAATAAAACACAGAATATACAAGATGTTCCTTGGAAAAATTGGATTGGGACAAATGGAATTGGAATTTATGCATATGGCGAAAAAGATGCAAGAGCACAATGGTTTCGTCCGCACGAATTCTGTAAAATGCAATATTTAATCGCGCCTTTTTGTAATGTTTGTCAAGAAGAATTTATTGAAGTAATTCATCAAAAAACAAATCCAATTATTTCTACAAAACCCGCTGTTGATACTCCTGTTAACACAGAAAACATGAATGCTTTTACTCTTAATTTAGTAAAACCAGTTCCAAATACCCTGAAAGTAAAATGGATTTTGAATAATAAATTGATTGCAGAAAATTTAGATTCTATTCATCTAAACAAAGGTCAATTCAACTTAGAAAAAAATATTTTAAGAGCTGAAGTGACGGATACAACGCAATTAGTAAGAAAAGAAAATCATGCGAATCATATGTACACAACGCAATGGGAAATTACAAAACCTAATAATGAGAGTTTAACTCCACCAGTTTTGACATGGGGTGAAAAACAAGAAAGTTGTTACAATGAACATCAGGCACTAACGGTGAAAAATCCAGAAGCAAAAGTTGAATATTTTTGGTATGATGAGCTAAATTCTACTCAACCATTTGTAAAAGGAAGCAATATTATTAGTCCAACTATTACTGAGAATAAGACTTATTATGTTGAAAGTAATTGGAACAACAAAAAATCTGAACGAAAAGCAATTCAAATTACTGTTTTAGAAAAAATTAATTTTTCTGAAAAAGTTAGTATCAAACAGAATAAAAAAGACGGAACGATTATACTTACTTTAAAAAATACTGACGATAAGAAATATAAATTCGAATGGTTGGATGAAGATGGAAATAGAATCTATAATTTCGATCCAAAAGAGAATAAAACGGTTTATAAAGGGAGTGATTCATCATCTATCACAATCAAAAATGAATTCTTAGGTTCTACAATTTTTGTCAAGAAAATAGATAAAGAAACGACATGCTCTAGCGAAAAAGTTACAATAAAATTGTAATAAAAAAAGCGACCAAAAGGTCGCTTTTTTTATCTATATTTCAGAATAATTATTCTTTAATACGTTCTACATAAGAACCATCTTCTGTGTTGATTTTTACTTTATCACCTTCGTTGATGAATAAAGGAACACGGATTTCAGCACCAGTTTCTGTCGTTGCAGGTTTTGTAGCATTTGTAGCTGTATCACCTTTAAGACCTGGCTCTGTGTATGTAATTTCCATTACAACTGTAGTTGGTAACTCAGCTGCTAAAGCTGTTTCATCAGAAGCACGGAACAAGATTTTTACTTCGTCACCAGCTTTCATAAATTGTGAATTATCAATCAAATCTTTGTTTAAATAAACTTGAGAGAAATCATCATTATTCATGAAGTGGAAACCATTATCATCTTCATATAAATATTGGTAGTTACGTGTTTCTACACGAACTTCTTCAATTTTATGACCAGCAGAGAATGTATTGTCTAATACTTTTCCGTTAGTTAATGATTTTAATTTTGTACGAACGAAAGCAGGTCCTTTACCTGGTTTTACGTGTAAAAATTCGATAATTTTATACGTATCATTATTAAAAATAATACATAAACCTTTTCTGATATCAGAAGTTGTCGCCATTTATTCTATTGTTATTTTATTAAACTCCCGAGCTATATCCTTTCATAATTCCACGATCACTTGTATTGATAAAATCAAGGATCACTTCACGATAATGTGAATCTGGGAATTTTTCTAAGATTTGTTCTACAGCCTGAGATACGTTATTTTTTTGTTGATATAAAATTCTGTAAATACCTTGAATTTCGAAGATTTCTTCTGATGTAAAACCTTTTCTTCTCAATCCAATTGCATTAACTCCCGCATAAGCAACAGGATTTTTTGCAGCTTTAACATACGGAGGAACATCTTTACGAATTTGTGTCGCACCAGCTACAAAAGCATGTTCTCCAATTTTTGTAAATTGATGAACTGCACTATAACCACCAATAAAAGCGAAATCTCCAACTTCTATATGTCCTGCTAAACCAACCGCATTTACGATTACGACATTATTTCCTACAACACAATCGTGCGCGATATGTGCAGTTGCCATAATCAAACAATTGTCACCAATTTTAGTATAACCTAATGCATTAGTTCCTTTGTTTACAGTAACGCATTCACGAATTGTTGTATTGTCACCAATATATGTTAAAGTTTTTTCACCTTCGTACTTCAAATCTTGAGGCTCACCAGAAATTACCGTACCTGGATAAATTTTACAATTTTTTCCAATACGTGCTCCTGACATAATTGTTACATTAGGACCAATCCATGTTCCATCACCAATTTCTACATCTTCGTAAACAGAAGAGAAAGGGCTGATTGTAACATTTTCACCTATTATTGCAGTTGGATGAACATATGCCATCGGATGATTCATAACTTCCATTTCTTTAATTATTCTTTTGTAATAACTGCCATCATTTCTGCTTCCACAGCAATTTGATTGTTTACATATCCAATTCCTTGCATATGAACAATTCCTCTTCTAATTGGTTCAACCAACTCTAATTTAAACACCAATGTATCACCTGGAATAATTTTGCGTTTAAATTTAGCACTTTCAATTTTCATGAAATAAGTTGAATAATCTTGAGGATTTTCTAATTCTCCTAAAATCAATAACCCTCCTAATTGTGCCATTGCTTCAATTTGCAATACACCTGGCATAACAGGTTCTTTAGGAAAATGTCCAACAAAGAAAGGCTCGTTCATCGTTACATTTTTCACGCCGATTAAACCTGTTGCACTTTTAGAAATTACCTTGTCAATCAATAAGAATGGTGGACGATGTGGTAATAACTTCATGATATCATTAATATCATAAACTGGTTCTGCTGTCAAATCAAATTCTGGCACTTTATTGCGTTGCGCTAATTTAATTTGTTTGCTTAATTTCTTTGCAAAATTTGTATTGGTATGATGTCCAGGCTTTGTTGCAATAATTTTAGCCTTCAATTTTTTACCTACTAAAGCCAAATCTCCCACAACATCTAATAATTTGTGACGTGCAGCTTCATTTGGATAGTGTAAAGTCAAGTGATCCAAGATTCCATTCGGACGAATAGAAACATCATCTCTATTGAACGCTTTACATAATTTTTCTTTTGTTTCTGGCGTAATTTCTTTGTCAACATAAACAATTGCATTGTCTAAATCTCCACCTTTTACTAAACCAGCTTCCAACAATTGCTCTAACTCATGTAAGAAACAAAATGTTCTTGCTTGAGAGATATCTTGTTTGAAGTTTTTGATAGATGTTAAAGTTGCATTTTGAGTTCCCAAAACTTTCGTTCCGAAATCTACCATTGCTGTAACTTGGTATTCATCTGCAGGAATCGCCGTGATTTCTGATCCTGTTTCTGGATCTACATACGTTACAATTTCTTTAATTCTATAATATTCTCTGTCTTTATCTTGCTCTACAATTCCAGCAGATTCTATTGCTTCAACGAAAAAACGAGAAGAACCGTCCATAATTGGTGGTTCCGCATTGTCAATTTCAATGTAACAATTATCAATATCCATACCTACCAAAGCTGCCAAAACGTGCTCTGTTGTATGTACTTTAACTCCTTTCTTCTCTAAAGTTGTTCCTCTGGCTGTACTCACAACATACTGTGCATCAGCTTCTACTTGAGGTTGACCTTCTAAATCTGTTCTAACAAATACAAATCCTGTATCTGGTTCGGCTGGTCTAAATGTTAAGGTAACAAATTTACCTGTATGTAAGCCAACACCTTTTAGAACGGCTTCATTCGCTAAAGTTTTTTGTTTATCAGACATTAACTTTTACTTTTGTTTGTTCTCTTTTTCTAATTTATCGATTCGTTTCACAATTTCTGGAAACTTTCTAAAATGTACATAAGATTTTCTAAAGCTTGACGCTTCGATTGCTGGCGAACCATACAATTGCGTTTTACTTTCTACATCACCATTAATACCACTCTGAGCTTGTACTTGTACAAAATCTCCGATTGTCAAATGACCTGCGATACCAACTTGACCTCCAATCATACAATTACGTCCAATTTTTGTAGATCCTGCTACTCCACTTTGCGAAGCAATAACAGTATTCTCTCCAATTTGAACGTTGTGAGCAATTTGAATTTGGTTATCTAATTTTACTCCTTTACGAATAATTGTAGATCCCATTGTTGCTCTATCTATTGTTGATCCTGCTCCAATTTCGACATTATCTTCAATCAAAACATTTCCTATTTGAGGAATTTTTTCGAAAGAACCATCTGGATTTGGCGCAAAACCGAAACCATCAGCACCAATCACAACATTAGAATGAATGATACAATTTTGACCAATTTCACACTCTTCATACACTTGTACGCCTGAATGTAAAACGGTATTATCACCAATCTTAGCATGATCGCCAATCGTTACATTTGGATATATTTTTACATTATTCCCAATCGAAACATTAGCTCCAATATAAGAAAAACTTCCAACATATACATTATCTCCTAGTTGCGCAGTAGAATTTACTTTCGTATATTCTTCTATTCCAACTTTATTATTTTTTATCGTATTGTAATACTGCAACAGCTTTGTAAAGGCTTGATATGCATCTTCAACCACAATCAATGTAGACGAAATAGAATCTGTTGCCACAAAATCCTTACTCACAATCACAATAGAAGCGTTTGTTGTATAGATAAAATGCTCGTATTTCGGATTAGCCAAAAACGAAATCGAACCTTCTTTTCCTTCCTCTATCTTCGATAATGTGGAAACCTCTACATTTGCATCACCTGTTACGGTTCCTTGCAATAATTGCGCAATCTCTGCAGCTTTAAATTTCATAGTCTGCAAAACTAATAATTATTCTTAAATTTATAAAATGATTATTTAAGTTATTTAACTTTTTTGTCAAATTCTTCAAATCGATATTTAAACGCTATGGTAATGATATTTTGTAATTTCTTGTTGCAAAAATTGCGTTAACAAACTTTTTTCTGAACTCGAAATTTCTTTTACCTCACCATTTTTATATAAAACCTTTATTGGACTTTTTGATTTTTCGTACGGAACAATTTTTATCGTTGTTTGTTCCACAAAATAACTTGCATCATCAATTCCTAAAGCATTTTCTACTCTATTTTTTTCAACCAAAATTTCTTCTTCGGATAATTTTGTATCCATCAAATATGATTTTGGTAATGTACGCTGAATGATATTTTTTGATAATTTACTCAAAATTAAATCATCATGAAACTGCCATTCTTTTATCGCTGATAAAACATCCGAGTCGTCCAAACGTGTGAAAATTTCTAAACCTTCTTTCGATAAACTTCCAACTTCATTTTCTTTTAAAAAGTATTTAAAAGCAAACGTTGCAAAAAGATTTTCTCCCGTTTTTGTCAATTCTTTCGCTCTTCTCAAAACGCTAATCAAAAAATTCTCTGCTGTAAACGATTTCTTATGCATATACACTTGCATGTACATAAACATACGCGCCATCAAAAATTTCTCGACCGACGAAATTCCCTTTGCTTCTATCACCAACTCATCATTCGAGACATTCATCATTGAGATAATTCGTTCCGGATTGATATTTCCTTCTACCACTCCTGTGTAAAAACTATCGCGCTTCAAATAATCCATGCGATCGCAATCCAACTGACTCGAAACTAATTGTGACAAGAACTTTTTCGGATAATTTCCTTTAAAAATTTGAATAGCTAGAGCTAATCGATTATCAAAAATTTGATTCAATTCTTCCATCAAACGAAGCGAAACTTCTTCGTGATGCGAACCATTAATTATAGAATGTTCAAGAGAATGAGAAAAAGGTCCGTGTCCCAAATCATGCAATAAAATCGCGATTAAAGCTCCATTTTCTTCTTCTGGAGTAATGTCGACGTTTTTTCTTTTGAGAATATTTAAGGCTTTTTGCATCAAATGCATACAACCTAAAGCGTGATGAAAACGAGAATGTCTCGCTCCTGGATAAACCATTTCTGTTAATCCAGTTTGCGTAATTCTACGAAGTCGCTGAAAATATGGATGTTGAATAATCTGATAAATAAGCTCGTTTGGAATCGTAATAAATCCATGAACTGGATCATTTACTATCTTCAACTTATTATTGTTTAATGGATTCAAACGTACTGTTTTGTCGGCAAAGATAAGAATTTTTACTCATTCAGAACGTTACTTTTTTGATTAAGAATGGTTTTTATAAAATATTTTAGATAAAAATCATTTTTGGAATTATTTATGCTAAATAATCATCGCAAATTTTGGGAAAACTACAATTTTGTTTAACATACAATTTTGATTTTAACATTTCCGTAATCGCTATATTTGGAATAATTCTAAAAGTAGAAATCAATATAAAAAATAAAAATATAACAAATGGCTATAAAAATTTTATGGATTGATGATGAAATCGATTTATTGAAACCACACCAGCTTTTTTTAGAGAAGAAAGGATACGATACAACAATGATAAATAATGCGACTGATGCATTAGAAGAAATAGAAAAAGAGAGCTTTGCAGCGGTTTTAATCGACGAAAATATGCCCGGTTTGAGCGGATTGGAAGCTTTACCAAAAATTAAAGAATTGCGTCCAAATCTTCCTGTTATTATGGTCACAAAAAGTGAGGAAGAACATATCATGGAAGATGCAATTGGCTCACATATAGCAGATTATTTAATTAAACCGGTTAATCCAAATCAAATTTTATTGAGTTTGAAAAAGATTTTGGACGCATCGAAAATTATTTCTGAAAAAACAGTGATTAATTATCAACAGGAATTCAGAAATATCACAATGGATATGATGAATGCACGCGATTTTGAAGATTGGCAAGAGATTTATAAAAAATTAGTTTTTTGGGAACTTGAACTTGAAAATATCGAAGATACAGCACTTTCTCAAATCATCGAAAATCAGAAAAGTGAAGCAAATGCAGCTTTCTTCAAATTTATAGAACGTAATTACGAAGATTGGTTGCACGACGACGAAGATCGTCCCGTTTTATCACATACAATTTTCAATCAATTGGTTCGACCTCATCTTGGAAAAGATAAAAATGTTTTATTGATTATGGTGGATAATTTACGCTACGATCAATGGAAAGTTATTGAGCCAATTTTCAATCGTTATTATAATTCAGAAGCCGAAAATTTATATTATAGTATTTTACCTTCGGCAACGCAATATGCTAGAAATGCGTTCTTTTCGGGTTTAATGCCGTTGGAAATTGAGAAAAAATATCCTGAATATTGGTTGAATGATACCGATGAAGGAAATAAAAATATGTACGAAAAAGAATTGTTAGGAGAACAATTAAAACGTCTTGGTTTTGGCGATTTATCGTATAATTATTTTAAAATTTTAAATTCTGATTTCGAGAAAAAAATTGCAGATGATTTTAATAATTACAAAAAGAATAATTTGAATGTAATTGTCTATAACTTTATCGATATTCTTTCGCATGCGAAAACAGACAACAAAATTGTTGGAGAAATTATTCGTGATGATAAAACGTATCGTTCGATCACAAAACATTGGTTTGAAAATTCATATTTAATGGAAATTGTGAAAAAAGCGGCGCAAGAAAAAATGAAAATTATTGTAACAACCGATCACGGAACAATTTACGTAAAAGAGCCTACGAAGGTAATTGGCGACAAAGAAGCGAGTACAAATTTGCGTTATAAATTGGGGAAACAATTGCAATACGATCCAAAAGATGTTTTGGCGGTTGAGCAACCAGAAAAATTCCTTTTACCTAAGGTTAATGTTACGTCAAAGTATATCTTTGCAAAAGAAAATTTATTTTTAACGTATCCAAAAAATTACAATCATTTCGTTAATTATTACAAAAACACTTACCAACACGGTGGAATTTCGTTGGAGGAAATAATTATCCCAATGGTTGTTTTAACACCAAAAAATTAAATGGAATTTATCATCAATAATTTAGACGAATTACCTGAAGTTGCTCAAAAAATAATCGATCAACTTCAGCATAAATTAATCACTTTCGAAGGAGAAATGGGAGCTGGAAAAACAACTTTTATCAAAGAGTTTGTAAAAGCTTTGGGAACAAATGATGAAGTTTCGAGCCCGACTTTTTCGATTGTAAATGAATATGAAACAGATAAAGGAAAAGTTTATCATTTCGATTTTTATCGTCTAAATCATGAAGATGAAGCCTTAGATTTTGGGATTGAAGAATATTTATATTCTAATCAATATTGTTTAATGGAATGGCCAAATAAAATTGCTAACTTTATACCAGATGAGCACCACACAATTACATTGAAAAATGTAGATGGCGTTCGTCATTTAAATTTTAGTTAATAGTATATGGACGGAAAAAATATTTTCACGCCTTTTTCTCAGGAAGATCTTATTCCTCAACCCGAGCGTTTAGAGATTCCTCATAAGAAAGAACGCTTTGATATTGGAATTCCAAAAGAAACAAATAATCAAGAAAAAAGAATTTGTCTTTCTCCTGATGCAGTCGAAATTTTAGTCAATAATGGACATCAAGTTACGATAGAAACCGGAGCAGGAGAAAGTGCAAATTATTCAGATAAAGAATATTCGGAAGCTGGTGCGCAAATTTCTTACAATACGCAAGCTGTTTTCGAGAAACCTATTATTCTAAAAGTTGGTCCACTTACTTTAGATGAAATTGATTGGGTAAAACCAAATGCTTTGATTATTTCATCTGTCCCTACAAATACTTTAAGACGCGAATATTTTCAGAAATTAATTACAAAACGTGTGAATGCGGTTGGATTTGAATTTATTCGTGATGAACAAAATCATTTACCAGTTGTTCGTTTATTAAGTGAAATTGCTGGAACAACAGCAATTTTGGTCGCAAGTGAATTGATGTCTTCTACAAACGGAGGAAACGGAATTTTGATGGGTGGCGTAACAGGTGTTCGACCAACAGAAGTTGTGATTCTTGGAGCTGGAACGGTTGCAGAAAATGCGACAAGAACAGCTTTAGGTTTAGGTGCTTCGGTTCGTGTTTTTGATAATTCATTAACGAGATTAAGACGATTACAACAAAATATAGGACAACGAGTTTCTACTTCTACATTAGATCCAAAAGAATTAGGAAAAGCTTTGCGACGTTGCGATTTAGCAATCGGTGCACTTCGCGGAGAAACGCGTACACCTTGTGTTGTAACTGAGATGATGGTACAAAATATGAAAGCTGGCGCTGTAATTATTGATGTGAGCATTGATCAAGGTGGATGTTTCGAAACATCTGAATTAACAACTCACGATCATCCGATCATTATTAAGAATGATATAATTCATTATGCAGTTTCTAACATCACTTCTCGCGTCGCACGCACCTCTACCAAAGCGTTGAGCAATTAT
The DNA here is from genome assembly GCF_030324375.1 of Empedobacter sp. R132-2. Lineage (NCBI taxonomy): Bacteria > Pseudomonadati > Bacteroidota > Flavobacteriia > Flavobacteriales > Weeksellaceae > Empedobacter > Empedobacter sp. R132-2. Next base: position 10,650 of record NZ_JACAGG010000035.1, on the reverse strand, counting down.
TTCTTGTCGTATTTATTCCAAATTTCTGAAGAATCTGGTTTTTCGAATGTAGTACAATCGGATAAAACTATAAGAAATGGCGTATATTTGTACAAAGGAAGAATTGTAAAAAAGAACTTATGTGATTGGTTTGATTTACCATTTCACGACATTAATTTATTGATCATATGACGTTTACGCAAAGATTTATGAAGTATTTGATGGGAGTTGGAATTGGGTTAGTTTTCGTCGCTATGGCGTTTGGACCTCGTGCTTTCTCATGTAATTACTTTCCAAATGCAAGAGTTTTGGATGAAGCTTTTTCAAAAAGATTAGCTATTTCACCAGAAGCTCAAGCATTTTTAAAAGCAGAAAATTTAGATTCGACATTCTTGAAAAAAGAATTATTCAAAAGAAGTAAAGTTGATTTTGATCACTCGAAAAAAGATCAAGTTCCTTGTAGAGAATATTTGGCAAACTATAAAAGCAAAGACAATACAAAGGATTATGATTTTGTATTAGAAATTTGCAAAGAAGATTCAAAATTAGTTTCCATCAAAAAGAAATAAAACAAAAAACCACTTCAATTGAAGTGGTTTTTTGTTTTATAATTAATTTATAAATTTCAAAATTGCTAAAACAATTACGAAGATTAATATTGCGACAATAATTACATCTTTAAATTGCACTTTTTTAGTTCCGAACTCTACATTTCGGTTTAAACTTTTTCTTTTTTTATTGGATTGCATAGGTTGATATTTGACTGCAAATTTATTAAATATTATCAAATATCAAACCTTTATTTTATTCTAAAATATTTAATTTACAATAAGATATCTTAAATCCCAATTTCTATCTGAAAACGCGCGTACCAGTTGTTTTTCTTTTCTAAATTATAGAATTTTTGTTGTTCATACGTAAATTCTGCTTGTAATTTGAAAGCATGTTCCCAAATATATTTTGTCAAACCTAATGTGTATTGATTTGTATTCGGTGTAAACTCAAAAATTTCTTTATCTACTGTTTGAGTTGAATAACGTCCTATCACCTCCCAGTGTTTCGGGAATGTGTATGAACCTTGAAAATCCATTCCTTCTCCATTATAGATATAATTAAAATCAGAAATATCTGTAGGGTTATAAAATAACACATTATCAGAATTACGATTCATATAAGAATACATCAAATTCCATCCACGATATTTTAACATCACATCCAAAAACAATGATTTTATATTAGCTGTTCCTCCACCTACAATATCATCTCCTAACATTCCTGCTGTTCTATGTGCTCTATCATTGTAACTATAAGCTCCCGAAATCATCAATTTTGGTGTTTGTTCGTGAACTAAATCACCTTCATAATTACTTCCACCTTTTGTAAACTCTCCAAGTGGAAACAACTCAACTTTTCCTGTATAAGCTAAACCAGTATCCTTAAAACTTGTCCAATTTCGCCCTTCACCAGTAGAAATAGCTCCTCTCAAAATATAAGAGAATTTTTCTTGATTTCTTTTATTGTATAAGACTTGAAATCCAAAATCGCGATCGATATTAAAATCTGCATTATTGATAGATCGATCCGTTAATTGTAATGCTCCAGAAGAATTAACACGTTGTCTATTTCCTGGAAGTTTTGTTTGACCAAATCCTAAACTCCAATGTTTATTTGGGTAATAGAAAATCATCGCATCACGAATAATATTTGTATTCTTACCCTCTTCTGCTTTTCCTACATCACCTGCTGCAAAAGATAATTGCATCGAATAACCAAATTTTGGATCTCCGATATATCCATCAAAACGCAATCTTAAACGACGAATTTGTCCATCAATATTATCTTCTTCTCCATCATTATGATTATAACTAATGCGATTTTGCATACGAAATCTAATATTGACCTGATAAAGACTATCTGGAGAAGTAATTCCCAATCCGTTACCATAGCTGTAATAAGGCGACATCATATTCTTAAAATCCTGTACAGTTTTCTTTTTAGATTCTGTAGAATCTTTTACTTGCGCATACGAACTGATTGAAAATACAATAAGTATTAATATTAAAAATTGCCTCATGTTTATTTATTTATTTCTTGATTCGTGTGCAAAAATGCAGTTAATAAAATTAAATAATTGTAATGCGTAAATTAAATTAACGTTAACAATGACTCGAAGTTACGTATTCGATGATTGTCATCAATTTCTATGATTTCGATTTGTTGTGGAAAGATATTTTGTTGAATTTCAAAAAAAGTTTTTAGTTTTTCAAAATCCAAAACTTCGTCATGTACAGAAAGAAAAACCGTTGTATTTTCGAAACGATTCATATCCACTAAATATTGCGAAAGATTTTCTGGAAAATTATTTTCGACTTTCATCGACACATCAACCAAAGGATTTAACAAAATTAATTCACTCGATTTTCCATTTTCCTTTAATTTTTGTTGCAATTGCCAACCAAAATTCCCTCCAGTAGAACTTCCTATAATTGCCAAATCATTTACCAAACCTTTTAAATGTTCGTAAGCTTCAAATAAAATAGTTGCAATATTGTCCTCCGTTTTCCATTCAATACAAATAGCTGAAGGATAATTTTTTAGAATAGTTTTGAATTTGGTTGAATTTGCCGAACTATTTAGTCCATGGATATAAACAATTTGTCGATTATTAGTATTCATATTCAGTGCAATTATCCCTCTAAATTAAAACTTTTTCAAGAAGTTAATTATACATGAAATGTAAATTTAACAATATAATTGTGTTGTAAGAAATTCTTTTGACAAAAAAAGCGACCAAATTGGTCGCTTTTAAATATTTACTATAATTATTTCTCTAGATCAAATCCCCAATCAATACCTTTATTAATTGCAGAAACACCTTCTGTCATCCATTTCGGAGCAGGTTTATCTTTCAGATAATGATCAAAAAATTGAACTTGACGTTGTTGAATATCATTTTTATTCGCACGTTTTATCAAGTTATGATCATCTCCGTTATAATTTAACATCCAAACTGGTTTTTGTAAACGACGCAATGCCATAAACATTTCAATTCCTTGATACCAAGGAACAGCACCGTCTTCGTCGTTATGCATGATTACAACTGGCGTCGTAACTTTCGGCATATTAAACAAAGGCGAATTTTCGATATATAATTCCGGCGCTTCCCACAAGGTTTTACCGATTCTACTTTGCGTTTGTTCGTACTGGAATTGACGACTCATACCCGTCCCCCAACGAATTCCACCATAAGCAGAAGTCATATTAACAACAGGCGCACCCGTCCAAGCAGCAGCATAAATATTGGTTGCAGTGATCAAATGTGCAACTTGGTAACCTCCCCAACTTTGTCCTTGTATAGCGATTTTACTTCCATTTACCCACGTATTTTTCTTCAACGCTTCTACTCCAGAATTGATATAATCTTCGGCAGATTTACCAGGATGACCAATTGTATATGAAATATCTGGTGTAAACACAATGTAATCGTTACTTACAAAATATGTGTGATTAATACGAGAAGGCGTTGGCGCAGGCGCTTGATAACGATTCAAATTATCCGAAAGTTTTTCGTAGAAGTAAACAATCATCGGATATTTTTTATTTGGATCAAAATTCTCTGGTTTATACACAACTCCTGTTGCATCTTTACCTGAATACGTTTTCCACGTTACCAACTCACCATTCCCCCATAAATAATCTTTTTGTTGCGGATTGATTGCAGATATCTTTTTCTCATCTTTAAAATTTGTTGAAACATAAACATCAGGCGGATTTCGGAACGATTCTTTTGTATAAATAAATTCGTTGGCATTCAACGCTTTCTTCATTTTTTGCGTTCCCCAAGTATTCGACATGACAACTTCTTCAGGATTTTTTGCTTTCGAAATGATTGTTTGATAAACCCCTGATTGTTTATTCTGATTATTAAAAGCACCTAAATAAACTAAATTATCTCGATTAATTGTTTTAATATCATCATTTAATTGATTGATATCAAACGTAATATTATGTTTACGACCGAAACCATTTGTCATATTTTCTGGACGACGTTTTCCAACCAAATCAAACTCCCAAATATCATATCGATCTTTGATTAAAACCGTTTCGTCATTATCAGTAAAATAGGCAACTCCATATTCTTGCGCTAAAGTTGGTGAATCATTTTCTTCGTCATAAAATTTCACTTTCAGCTTTTTATTCAGAACTTTTGTTTCCTTTGTTTCGATATTATAGCTCGACCATAATCCATTTTCGGCATTATAAAAAACAGCAAATTTTCCATTCGGCGACATTTCCACTTTTCCAGCCAAAGCTTTTGCAAATAATTCACGCTCTCCCGTTTTCGTATTAATGATATAATAATCTTTACGACCTGTTACATCCCAATTCAAGCTTAATCGATAGGCATTATCAGAAGTTCCTAAAGCAAAATTTGAATTTCCTTCGTTCAAAATCTCGACTTGATTCATATCCAAATCCGCTAATTGTGTCACTTTTACAGGATTCGATAAATCAATCACAGATAGGTACGAACGTTTTTTCTCTCGCTCAAGATTCTTCAATTGTTGTGGTTGAATAAAATCGTCTTTGTAACTCCAAACATCCACTTTTGCATGATCATCAGCAATCAAAGTTGTGTCTTTTTCTGCTAATTTCGGCATCAAACCAATGAACAAAGAATTTCCATCTTTGCTAAATTTTGGTTGACGATTTTCTGAAACTTGCCAATCTTTTTTCAATCCTAACAATTCAGATTTCCTGATTTGTTGCGGATTATTTGTTGTAGAATAATATAAATAATATGTTTTATTTTCCTTTTTCTCTTCGTCAGAAGTTCCAACAAAAGCGACTTTATTTGCTAATTCATCAAACGCAAATTGTTTAAAATCACCAATTGTATCTACCAATTGTTTTTGAACAAACGTTGCTGTATTCACTAAGAAAACACCATATTTAGTTTTATCTAAACTATCTTTTTTCTCTTGTTTAGTCGAAAAAATTAATTGCTTACCATTCTCGCTAAACTCATAATTCATCACATTTTTGAATGATTTTCTCTGACCTGAAATCAAATTTCTCAACACCAATTCTAACGGCGTATCTTTCTTATCTTTTCCAGCTGATTTTGCAACTTTATCCTTCGTTTTTGTAGAATCTGACTTGTCTTTTTTATCATTCTTCGTTTCTTCTTTTTCTAATAAATAAGCTAAAAGAGAACCTCCTTTTTTCGGTGTTTTGAATGATTTTATATTTGGTAATTTCTCGACTTGATTTGTTGCAAGATTTAATATTCCGATTGAATCTTTAGCAATTTCATGTTCCTTTTTCTTTTTGATTCGAACCAATTTCAAATCTTTGTAAAAAGGTCGAATTTTAAAAACGGCAAATTTAGAATCTGCTGTAAAAACACTTTGTTCACCACGATGAAAACTTAGATTTTTATCTGTTTTCAAACCAAAAAAGTTCAATGTATTATCGCTTTCTTGTGCATATACTTGATAAGCAACCCACGAACCATTATTTGATAATTCTTTCATTCCGATTGATTGCCATTCATCAAAAACAGTCAAATCAAGAGGTTTCTTTTGCGCATCAACATTCGTTGCCAATAAAGCAATTGCAGCTGCATACATTGCTTTTTTCATCATCAGTTGAGTCGCATAATTTTTCAATATTTTAGTAGATAATTTCGATTTCATTCTAACTAATTTTTATGCGTTAATTTTTAAAGAAATGTGAAAATACTAAAGTTTTTAGAAACTATGGGGATATTTTAGTTTAATAATACTTTTCAGTTGTATTTTTGTTAAAATTCTTTTTATGAAAAAATATCTATTAAGTATTGGATTCGGAATTTCGATGATTGCATCAGCACAAAATATTCAGATTGTTCCACTTGGTGTTTATGGAGGTAGCAATGAAAGCAATCTTTCATCTTATTTGATTGGTGAAGAAACAACAAACAGCTATTTAGCATTGGATGCAGGAACAATTCTTTCTGGAATCAATAAAGCAATAGAGAAAGGTACTTTTGAAGAACAAAACAATAAAATTCTGAAAAACTATATCAAAGGATATTTTATTTCACATGGACATTTGGATCATCTTTCTGGGATGATTATTAATTCTCCAGAAGATTCTAACAAGCCTATTTATGGTATTTCTGAAACAATTTCAGTTTTAAAAAATAAATATTTTACCAATGATGCTTGGGCAAATTTTGCCAATGAAGGTGAATCGCCAATTTTGAATAAATATTACTACAAATACGCAGAAATAGGAATACCTTTCACAATAGAAGGTACTAATTTCACAGGAACTATTTACGAATTGAGTCATGTAAACCCTTTAAAAAGTTCAGCAATATTAGTCGAAAATGGTTCAAATGCAGTCTTATATTTTGGTGATACAGGAGCTGATCGTATCGAAAAAACTCAAAACTTATCAACTATTTGGAAAGCAATTTCACCTAAAATTAAATCAGGAAAATTAAAAACAATGATGTTAGAAGTTTCTTTTCCGAATTCTCAACCCGAAAAATTATTATTTGGTCATTTAACCCCAAAATTAATGAACGAAGAATTAGGCGAATTAGCGAAAGAAGTTGGAAAAAGTAGGTTGAAAGGTTTAACAATTATCGTTACTCATATCAAGCCAAAAGATGATTATGAGCAAAAAATTAAAGACGAATTGTTAAAAGATAATCCATATAACATCAATTATATTTTCCCTCAACAAGGTGAAAGAATAACTCTTAAATAAATAATAAATACGAATTTATCATTTAAAGACAAAATAATTTTCAACTATTTATTTTAGTCGGTCAATTTTTATTATTTTGATAAATTAGCACTATTGATTTTTCATTTATTCGAATGGCTATTTTACATTTGAATAAACCATAAGAAAAAATGATCGCGCAAATAGGAGAAATTTTATTAATCGACAACCAACAATATATTATAGCCGAACAACCATTACATCATTATTTTAGAGAATTAAATCATCCACCTTATTTTACTCCACCTTCGCCAACATGCTGGAGAGGATATTATGGGAAATGGGAATTGAGAAATGACGAATTGTTTTTGATTAATTTCAGAGGATATTTGGATGGTTTGGATGAAGTTGAATTGAATTATTTGTTTCCGAGAAGAGAAGAAGTTTTTGCGAGCTGGTATTCTGGAATCATTAAAATCTCACAAGGAAAATTATTACAATTTAACCAATTGACACATACATCAATTTATGAAGAAGATTTAATGTTGTGTTTTGAAAACGGAAAACTAATCGATTATATCGTTCATAGTAATTGCACAAATTCTGAACGAGAAGTTGAGATCTAATCAATCGAATACTTCAAAACTTGTCGGTGAATTCGTCTTGTTATTTGACCTTATTATTCTTTCGAATTCACCGATTTTTAATAAAATAAAGTTTAAAATGGTTTTCGTAAATTTGAGAAGCAAGCTTCTCCTCTACTTCATTTATCAACCAAATAGATAGTACAACTATGAAAAAAATATTAGTTTGTTTAATTTTAGTGATGACGCAAATGAATTATGGACAACAATTCTTGACTGCAGAGCAATCGGATCCAAAGAATTTTAATTGGATGAAAGGGTTTCCACCTGCAAAAGAAGATATTTTGTCCGCTATAGATGGTAGCTTTTTTAACTTTCCGGCTTTGCGTTACAGCGTTTGTCATATGCGCGAGTTTTTCCCAACTGTAAATGTTGCTTCGGCACAAGAAAACAGATATACTTGGGCAACTAAATTGGATCAATCTATCGATAATGTGACTTTTACTCCTTTAGAAACTAAAGAAACTATGACATGGAAAGAATCTTTGCAAAAAAATTATACCGATGGAATTATTGTTTTACACAAAGGCGCTATTGTTTATGAGAATTACTTTGGAGAACTAAACAAAAACGGAACTCATACCTTGATGTCGGTTAGTAAAACCTTAACGGGTACATTGGGCGGAATGTTAGTTGCCGAAGGTATTCTAGATGAGAATAAAAAATGTAGTGATTATATTCCTGAATTGAAAACCTCAGCTTTTGGTGATGCTACGATTCGTCAAGTTTTGGACATGACCACAGCTTTACAGTATAGTGAAGATTACAGCGATCCGAATGCAGAAGTGTGGGCTTTTTCGGCTGCTGGAAATCCTTTTCCTAAACCTGCTAATTATAATGGAACTACAAATTATTATGATTATCTAAAAACAGTCAAGAAAAATGGTAAACATGGCGAAGCTTTTGGTTATAAAACAGTGAATACTGATGTGATGGGTTGGATTATTACAAAAGTATTGAATAAACCTTTGGCTCAAATTCTATCTGAAAAATTTTGGCAACCGTTGGGAACTAACTTTGATGGATATTACCAGATTGATGGTGCTGGAATTGCTTTTGCAGGAGGTGGATTTAATGCAAACCTTAGAGATTTGGCAATGTTTGGAGAAATGATAAGAAACAATGGTTACTTTAATAATCATCAAATTTTGCCTAAAAAATTGGTTGACGAAATAAAAAAAGGAGGAAATCAAAAAGCTTTTGCAAAGGCAGATTATAAACTTCTAAAAGGCTGGAGCTACAAAGATATGTGGTGGGTAACCAATAATGAGCATCAAGCATTTATGGCGCGTGGCGTTCATGGTCAAGCGATCTATGTTGATCCAAAAGCGGAAATGGTTATTGTGCGATTTGCTTCCAATCCGGTTGCATCGAATAGTGCGAACGACCCGTATTCGTTACCAGCTTATCATGCTGTTGCAAAATATTTATTGACTAAATAACAAAAAGCTCAACTAATGTTGAGCTTTTATTTTATATGATAATTTGTTCGAATTAATCTTCTGATTCTTCTACTTCCGATTGTAAGCCTTCTCCAAATTCACTTAAAGCAGAATTTAATGAAATCTCTGTACAATACTTAGATCCTAAATCTAATCCTTTTTGTAAAAACTCTTCCGCTTTTTCCTTTTCTCCTGTAAAATAGTAATACGTATAAAATAATCCGTATCCATCTGGATTTCCTAAATCAATCACACGTTGTGCTAATTGCTGTAACTCTTTATTTGGTTTTAATTTCAACTCTTCTGTTGCACTTAATGTTTCGAAAACACCACCAGATTGTTCAGCAAATTTATAGGCAAAAACTACTTTACAACTTTCATCAAAACCTTCTTTACACAGTTTTGCATTTGCAGCTTCATTTTCTTTTAATTTTTTAGTTAAACTTTCTTCATCAAAATCAAACAAATAGGTTGCATTATTTTTAAAATTAATATCATAATTCTCTGCCATCCAATTTGCACGTTGTGCTAATTTAGAATCTGATTGAGGTTTATTTTCGAAAGATTTCAAATTTGATTTATACACTTTTTTATCCACCCAATCTGAAATTCCTTTTAATTGATTTTTCTCTTTTTTGAAGATAAAAACCGTTTTTTCGACAAATATTATAACCGAATCATTGCGTTCTGTAAATTCGTAACCAACCTCATCAAATTCACCGATTGTTACTCTTCCTTTTCCATCAAATTTCAATGGATTATATAATTCATCTTTTGCTTTTGTTGTAAAAACGCCTTCTAACGTATTAGTCGCTTGTTGAGCAAAAAGTGCTGACACCATAAAGAATGTTGTCAATAAAAATAGTTTTTTCATTTTTTAGAAAGTCTCAATTAATATTACGCCAAAAATAAACGTTTTAATTCGTCTAAAACTCACTAATTATAGTTAAAAATAAATTTCTTTGTTATCAACCAAGGACTCGGATAAGGTAAAACACACCTGTTTATAATCAACCGAGGACTCGGGTAAGTTAAAACACATCTGTTTAGAATAAAAACGTCGCACAATAACTAAGCTTTCGTCTTGCCCAGAGGGCATGAGATGGAAGCCTGTTGAACGGAACCGAAGTTAGCTTTTAATTCTTATGGAGTTATCGAAGTTTAGTTTTAAGCTATATAAGCAGTATTTTATATGATTACTGCTTTTTTTTATGCTTACGTAGAATGCGAAGTAGTGAAAACCTTAGTTTTTAAAATAGTATATACTCCACAAAAAAAGCTCCTCTCAGGAGCTTTTTGGGTTATGCAACGTTATTTATATATTCTTTTTTGACAATTAGTAAAAGAAAACACGAGCAAAAGTGGGAGAAAATTTGTAGGATTGTAGTTTTACAATAAGGGGTTTGATTGTGATTTTTTGGTATATTTGAGTGTAAAAAAAAATATTATTAACTATTTTAAAAGTAAATAAAATCAAGATTTAATAACTAATACAATAAAAACAAATTGGAAAACAACTGATTTTCGTTTTGTAGCTTTTTTAGATATATTAGGTTTCAAAGATAGTATTATGAGAAATACTCATGATGAAATTTATTCTAGATTAACCTCTATTAACAAATTCAAAAAAAGTATAGAAAAAACAAATTATAGTACTCATCTTGATGGATGCTATAGTGATACTGAAGTGTATATCGTTAACTTCTCTGATTCAATTGTTATCTTCTCTAAAAATGATGATAAATATAATTTTGAATATTTCCTTATTATGGTCAGATATTTATTTGGGTGTAATCTTCCCCTTGTTAAGAACACTTAAAAGTAGAGTTTTTATTTAATATTATTGTATTATTATTTTGATTAAT
>NZ_JACAGG010000034.1:0-32594 GCF_030324375.1 Empedobacter sp. R132-2 | reverse complement strand
TTGTAGTTAAAACAATTTACTGATTTTCAATCAAATGAACAACTTTATTCTTTATTAATCAAAATGCACAACGGGTAGAAATTAATAAAAATAAATCATACTCAGACAGTATAATGATACCTGATGAAGATTGCGAGTATTGTTATTTTTACCCTATAATTGAAGAAAATACTATTTTAATGATAAGAAAAGATACATTGATTTATGATGAAAAAGGAGCTGTAAAATTGATTCATTAATTTTCTAAAGCGTCAAACCTTCTAAATCATCAATGGTCCCGTTGTAGATATTCACATCAACTTTATAACGTTTTACACCATCTATGGTTGCTTTTTCGGTAAATTGCCAAAAATCCCAATGCCCTTTCATTTCTTGTACCCAAAAATTGTAATTGGCAATCCAAATAATATAACCATCAAAATGATCTTGTAAATAATCTTCAAAATATTTATCTGATGTATAAATAATCGGTTTGATATCGTAATGCTCTTCAACAATTTTGCACCAATTCTTGATTCCTTCGACTAAACGATCCATGGATTGTGTTTTCGGTAAGGTTTCAATATCCAAAACTGGAGGCAAATCACCATTTTCTAATTTTACTTTTGCAATAAAATTCTGTGCTTGTAAAGTCGAATTTTCGTCTGGACGATAAAAATGATAAGCGCCACGCAAAATATTATTCTTTTTCGCACCTTCCCAATTATCCTCAAAAGTCTCATCAATAGACGAAGTTCCCATTGTAGAACGGATAAAAGCAAAATTTATCGGATACAAATTGTAAATCGTATGCATTTTCGTCCAATCAATTTTTCCTTGATAATGCGAAACATCAACACCAAAAGTTTTGAGATAATATTTATCCATCACCTCAATATTTCGGATATCAAATTTTGTAACTTTATCATCAACCAATTTTTCGCCTTTCAGCGATTTTTCTACAACCGAAAAATAGTAATGAATACCATGGCGATAACGATACGCAAAATAAACAACGCACAAAATCAGCAAACTAATCACATAAGTCGAAAGTTTGATTTTTTTTAATGTATTAAAAATAGATTGTTGTGTTTTCTTTTTACGAGGCATTTTAGTAGTTGAAATAGATAAATTCTATGCAATATTACTTCAATTTTCGATGATAAAAAAAGTAAAATCTTCATTATCTTTGTTCAGTATGAAAAAATGGATATTAGCCGCAAGGCTTCGCACATTACCACTTTCTTTGAGTGGATTATTATTGGCTGGATTTATTGCAAAATCAGAAGGAATCTTTCGAAATGATATATTTTTCTTATCACTTTTAACAACTTTGGCTTTCCAAATTTTATCAAATTTCGCGAACGATTATGGCGATGCGGTAAAAGGAACAGACGCAAATAGAGTAGGAGAGCAGCGTGCTGTAGCATCTGGATTGATTACACAAAACCAAATGAAAGTTGCCATCGGAATTATGATTGCGATTTCTTTAGTTTGCGTTGCAGCATTGTTGTATGTGTCTTTTTATCCAAATGATATGAAATATATTTACATTTTTCTTGGTTTGGGTGTTGCGTCTATTTTTGCAGCAATGGCTTATACAATGGGAAAAAAGCCATACGGATATATTGGTTTAGGTGATGTTTTTGTGTTTTTATTTTTTGGAATTTTAGCAGTTGCTGGTGGAGAATTTTTATATTCTAAAGTTTTTCAATGGCAAATTTTATTACCTGCAGCTTCGATGGGATGTTGGAGTGTGGCAGTGCTAAATTTGAACAATATGCGCGATGTGAAAAATGATGTCAAAAACAATAAAATTACCGTTGCATCAAAATTAGGTTTTCAAAAAAGTAAATATTATCAAATGGCTTTAATGACGATTCCATTCGCATTAAGCGCATTATATGTAACGGTGTCACCTCTAAAAGCAGGTAAATTATCTGGTTTTGTATTTTTAATTTTAATCTTTTTTGCAAATGCTATTCGTCGTCAAATTTTTGCGGTAAAAGATCCAAAAGATTTCGATCCATTCTTGAAACAAGTAGCAATGTTAGCTTTATTTTTCGCTGTATTATTAGGATATAGCTTAATTGGTTTCGATTTTATTGATACTTTAATTCGTTAATCACAAAAAAATATATAATGAAAATTCAATACTTAGGACATGCCTCGCTTGCGATTGAAGCAAACGGCAAACACATTGTTGTTGATCCATTTATTACACCAAATCAATTAGCAAAAAACATCGATTTCGAAACTTTAAAAGCAGATTATATTGTCATTACGCATGCGCATCAAGATCATGTCTATGATGTGGAAGAATTGGCAAAACGTACAGACGCTTTGATTGTTTCGAATGCAGAAATTGCTTCTTATTATTCGGAAAGAGGTTTGAAAGCACACGGAATGAATACGGGCGGTAAATTTAGTTTTGATTTTGGTTCGATTCAATCGACGATTGCATTTCATTCGAGTTCATTTGCTGATGGAACGTATGGAGGAGATCCGAATGGTTACATTATTGAAAGTGAAGGAAAGCGTGTTTACATCGCTGGAGATACAGCTTTGACATATGAAATGAAGTTGATTCCAGATACAATTGGGCAACTTGATTTAGCAATTTTACCAATCGGAGATAACTTTACGATGGGTGCAAAAAGTGCTTCTATTGCGGCAGAATATGTGCAAGCAACTAAGGTTTTGGGTTATCATTACGATACATTTCCACCAATTAAAATTGATAAAGCAGAAGCAAAATCTATTTTCTTTTCGCGCCATATTCAATTGATTTTATTAGAAATTGGTGAAGATTTAACAGTTTAAGAAATTCTTTACAATATATAAAAGCTCGAGATTATCTCGAGCTTTTTTTATTTAAATTATTCTCACTCGAAAAAGATTATCTTTGCCGCAATTATTCGATAAAATTTATGATTACAGTTAATGATATTGCCGTTCAATTCGGTTCTTCAACGTTGTTTAGTGGAGTTAGTTTTGTGATAAACGAAAATGACAAAATTGCCTTAATGGGTAAAAATGGTGCAGGAAAATCAACTTTACTTAAGATTGTTGCAGGAATCAATAAACCTTCTTTGGGAAATATTTCAGCGCCAAAAGATGCGGTAATTGCATATTTACCACAACATTTGTTAACCGAAGATAATTGTTCTGTTCGCGAAGAAACGTCGAAAGCTTTTGCTGAATATTTATCAATGAAAAATGAAATTGATGAATTAAATGAGCAATTAACTGTACGAACTGATTATGAAAGTGATGATTATATGAAGTTAATCGAGCGCGTTTCGGAAGTCAGTGAAAAATTTTATTCGATAGAAGAAGTAAATTACGAAGCCGAAGTGGAAAAGGTTTTGAAAGGAATGGGATTTGCGCAAGAAGATTTGGATCGATCAACTTCTGAGTTTTCGGGAGGTTGGCGTATGCGAATCGAATTGGCTAAAATTCTTTTGCGCAAACCAGATTTGATTTTATTAGATGAGCCAACAAACCACTTGGATATCGAATCAATTCAATGGTTAGAGGATTTCTTGAAAAATCAAGCTAAAGCTGTTATGGTGATTTCACATGACCGCACGTTTGTCGATAATATTACGAATCGCACTATTGAAGTGACAATGGGACGAATTTATGATTACAAAGCCAAATATTCTGACTATTTAGTATTGCGTCAAGATCGTAGAATTCATCAGCAAAAAGCCTATGATGAGCAACAAAAATTCATTGCTGAAAATAAATTATTTATCGAACGTTTTCGTGGAACTTTCTCTAAAACTGAACAAGTGCAATCGCGCGTTCGTATGTTAGAAAAGCTAGATATTATCGAAGTTGATGAGGTTGATACTTCAGCTTTGAAATTGAAGTTTCCAGCAGCAGCACGTTCTGGACAATATCCTGTTGTAGTTGAAAATTTAGATAAATCGTATGGCGATCATATTGTGTTTAAAGATGCGAATATGGTCATCGAGCGAGGACAAAAAGTGGCGTTAGTTGGAAAAAATGGAGAAGGAAAATCGACAATGATTAAAGCGATTATGAATGAAATTGATTTCGATGGAAAATTAGAAATCGGTCATAATGCACAAATCGGATATTTTGCTCAAAATCAAGCTGCTTTATTAGATGAAGATTTAACTATTTTCGAAACTGTAGATCGCATTGCAGAAGGTGATATCAGAACACAAATCAAAAGTATTTTGGGCGCATTTATGTTTAAAGGTGATGATATCGACAAGAAAGTAAAAGTGCTTTCTGGTGGAGAAAAAACACGTTTGGCAATGGTAAAATTATTGTTAGAGCCTTATAATGTCTTGATTTTAGATGAGCCAACAAACCATTTGGACATGAAAACAAAAGATATTATCAAAGATGCGTTGAAAGAATTTGAAGGAACGGTAATTTTAGTTTCCCACGATCGTGATTTCTTAGATGGATTGGCAGAAAAAGTTTTCGAGTTTGGAAATAAACGTGTCAAAGAACATTTTGAAGATATCAAAGGATTCTTAGCAACAAAGAAAATGGAAAACTTGAAAGAAATAGAAAAATAAATTCAATTTTAGATATACAAAAAATCCTTAAATTAAGTTTTAAGGATTTTTTTAATGTTTCAAATTACCTTTACATTTAAAGAGATAATGGACTTTCTATTATGAATATTGAATACTACAAGCCGAAAAATAAAATTTTACAGAAATATGTAGATGGGTATTATTTTATAAAAGAGGATAAACAATCTGGAAGGGTAGAATATGAGACATTTCCGAATAATAATATCTTTTATACAATCAATAAAAACACCATTGTAAAGGAGGAAAAAGAGAATATTTTTCTTAGTTTTTCTGACGATAATACAATTATTGGTTCTTTGGTTTTGAGTTATTCGAAGCCGATGAGAATTTTTTATACACATTTGTTCGACGAAATCACGATTTGTTTTAAACCTTTAGGAATATTTCATTTTGATATAACTAATTTTAATTCAGTAAGTAAAAAGACGTTAATTGATTATAATTTGTTTGAAGATATAACAGCGTTTTCTGCCGAATTATTTGATTTAACAGTCAATGAAAAGGCAATTGAATTAGAAAAATATTTGATTTCAAAGTTGATAGAAGTTGATTTATCTTTTATGGAAAATATAATTAGAGATGTTGAAAATGAAATTAAAATCGAAGATATTTCAACTAAATATTCAATTTCAAGGCAATATTTGAACCGAATTTTTAAGAAACATTTAGGAAAATCTCCTTCTGAATATAGAAAAGTATATCGATTCAGAAATTCTTTACTCAATAAAAAAGAAAGTAAAAATTTAACTGAATTGTCATCAAATGATTATTACGATCAATCACATTTTATCAAAGATTTCAAATCAATCACAAAACTAAAACCAAATCAATTTTTTAAGGAAGTTGATTTAGAAAAGGACACACTTTTGAAATTTTTTGATTAGTTTACATTCTTACAATTTTGAATCTTTTTATTAAAATAGTTTAGCCAATAAATTATTGTTACATGATCAATTGGAAAAAGATTCACTATTTTACCTATACATTTTGTCGCTATTTTTTAGCAACCATGATTATTTCTTACGCTTTTGCAAAAATTTTTGAAACTCAATTTATATCGCAACCAAGCGTCTATGACAAACCAATAGGAAATCTTTCAGGATTCGAACTTACGTGGTTTTATTATGGTTATTCATATTGGTATGGTTTAATCATCGCCTCAACCCAAATTATCAGTTCTTTGCTTTTGTTTTTTAGGCAAACAACAAGAATTGGCATCATTATTTTCTTAACGTTTATGGTTAATATTTT
This sequence comes from Empedobacter sp. R132-2, assembly GCF_030324375.1. Taxonomy (NCBI): domain Bacteria; kingdom Pseudomonadati; phylum Bacteroidota; class Flavobacteriia; order Flavobacteriales; family Weeksellaceae; genus Empedobacter; species Empedobacter sp. R132-2. Next base: position 26,781 of record NZ_JACAGG010000034.1, on the reverse strand, counting down.
GCTGATGGATTTTGCTTATGATATTGATGGAGCAAAAGGAATGGCAGTCGTTTTAACGATGATGACGTTATTTGTTTTTCTGTCAGATTATAAGGAATTGATTAAATACTTTATAAAAACTCCTCCTTTGTTTGAAGAAGAAAGAACGGTTAAAATCAATAAAATAAGTAAACTGAAATTTATTTATATTCCTCTAGTTTTCATTGGATTCTTTGTTTTGATTATAACGTTAAAAGATAAATTTTTAAGTCAAAATCAATTTTTTGGAGCTTGGGAAAATGTAGAAAATAATGAAAGAATTTATTTTGAATCTGCTAATACATTTCAAAAAGTGAATAATTCTACATTTAAACCAATTAATTCAGGAATGTATAATTTTGAAAAAGATTCAATTTATTTAAAAGGAATGCAAGAGGAAAATCAAACTCCTGAAATTATTCTTAAAGGAAAATTTAATATCCATAATAATGTATTGAAAATAGAGACTGCTAAAGGAGTTGAAATTTATAAAAGAATTAGATAAAAATAAAAAATCCACTCAACTGAGTGGATTTTTTTATGCTTGTTTTTTCACGAACTTCGTTAAAATAACGATTAATTGTCCGTCAACTTTTCCTTCAATTTGTTCTGTATTATCATGAACTAAACGAATATTTCGCACAGCAGTTCCAATTTTTGCATTGATAGAAGAACCTTTTACATCTAAATCTTTAATCAATGTCACCGTATCTCCATTCACCAAAATATTTCCGTTGCTATCCTTGTGCAAATCGACACTTCCGTCACCTTCGTGATCACCAGATGCCTTTGCCCACTCCATATTTTCGTCATCCAAATACATCATATCCAAAGCATCAGCAGCCCAAGATTCATTACGAAAACGGTTTAACATTCGCCAAGAAAGTACTTGTACAGCAGGAACTTCGCTCCACATAGAAGAAAGTAAAAATGATTCCCAAAAAGAAGCATCTAATTCCTCTTTCTTTTCAATTTGGTTAATACATTTTTGTGTAATGTAGACATTTCGATCAGGATTACTACTCGCATCAGGATTCACTTCATAAATAGCCAAATTTTCTGTAACTCCCGTCAATTCGCATTGGTTACCACTTCTTTCTTGTAAAAATGTATCTAATTTCATGTATTGATTTTAAAACTTTTGCAAAGATAACCTTTATTTAGAATTTAAACTTTTGAGGTATTTTAATCAGAATTATTTAAATTCGTTAAGAATAAAATTCAACCTTAAAATATGTTAGTAAAGAAAAACTCGGGCGAGTTAATCCCATATGATTCAAAAGCTTTAAAACGTTCGTTAACGAAATCTGGTGCAAAAAAAGAGGAAGTTGAAGAAGTTTTCGAATTAGTTTCGAAAGATCTTTATGACGGAATTCCGACAAGAGAATTGTATCGCATTGCTTTTGCTCATCTCAAAAATTATAGAAATTCGTATGCAGCGCGTTATAGCCTAAAACGAGCTTTGAGAGATTTGGGACCAGAAGGATATTATTTCGAAAAGTGGATTGGAAAAGTAATGCAAGCAGCAGGATATCAATCGTTGCATTCGGAAATTGTGCAAGGAAATGCGGTAACGCACGAAATTGATGTGGTGGCTTCTAAAGGAGATCAATTGCTTTTCTGTGAATGTAAATTCAGAAATGACGAAGATGCCAAAATTTCGGTGACAACGCCGATGTATTTTTTATCGCGAATGAAAGATGTAGAAAGCCATAAGTATCATTTTTTTGGACGAGATATGAAACCAACAAAAGGTTTCTTGGTAACGAATGCGTATTTAACGACGGATAGTATAGATTTTGCAAATTATTATGGAATTGGATTGATTTCTTGGGATTATCCTGAAACAAATAGTATCAAATATTTGGTTGATAATGCGGCTTTGTATCCAATTACGTGTTTAACGACTTTGACGCCAGAGCAAGAAAAAGTTCTTTTATCGAAAGAATGTATTTTGGTGAAAGATTTACAACAAAATAATAAGTTTTTAGATTCATTGAACTTGTCTCAAGAACAACGAAACGAAGTTTTGGAAGAAACGAATGAATTATTAGAAATCGAGAATTTCACCTGCGAAATTGCTTAAACAGAAATAAAAAAGAAGCTCAATATTGAGCTTCTTTTGCTTTATAATTCTTTAAAAATTTCAAAACTATCTTTGTGATCGCACCAAAATTCATCCAAATTAATCATTCGATCTTTTAGGAACGGAATAATCTGCGGCCAATCAGTTTCTCTAAAAATACTAATGTTTTCTAAACGCATTTTTATCGTCGAAATCATTTTTCCATCTTCGTCATAATCTTCTTTTGTCCAAATCCATTTTTCGCCAAGATAACTTTCCAAAACATTTTCATATTCCTCAAACTGTTCATAAATCATCAGTTGAACGGACGGATCTGGGTGCGAAATTTCAATCGAAACCTCTGCAAACTTACGCTCGACATCCGTTCTAAAATAAACACCTTTTACATCCGTTTTGTAATTTATCCAATTAATACGCGTTCCTTCGGCATTCATCTGCAATTTCATATACGTTCCATACGAAATCCAAAAATCCTTTTTTATGCGATAAGCATCTTCTTTTGAAAACAAATTGATTATTTTTTTACAAAAATCGGTTTAATATTCTATTCAACAAAATTTCGAGAAAAATAGCTTGGATTGATTCTTGTTCTATTACATTTGACAAATATTTTTAAAAAATAAATATGAAACTATTTTCTTTCCTAGGTTTAATGGGAATTTTGGCTTTTTCTACTGTAAATGCGCAATCTGTAGAAACAGTAAAATATGAAGCTTTGCACGAAAAAATAGCAAATTATAAAGATCAAGTTGTGGTGGTTAATTTTTGGGCAACGTGGTGTGCGCCTTGTGTAGAGGAGATTCCAGCGTTTATGGAAATTAACGAAAAATACAAAGACAATCCTAATTTCAAGATGTTGTTGGTTTCGTTGGATCGACCAAAAATTATCGATAAAGTAAAGAAATTCATGCTTGACAATAAAATAAATGCAGAAGTTGTTTTGTTGGATGATACCAAACGAATGAATGAATGGATTCCGTCATTTGATCCGAAATGGGCAGGAAATATTCCTGTAACAATCATTTATAATAAAGGCGAGAAAAAGGTTTTCCATGATCAAGCCATGACAAAATTTGAATTAGAAGATTACATTACCGAATATCTTAATTAAACGATAAAACTCCTGAAAATACTTTTAGGAGTTTTTTATTTTTTGTAAGTTTATACTAACATAAAACTACAAAAATGAATAAAAAACATATCAGAAAAGATGTCATTCAGCATCTTATTCAACTTAAACAAGATGAAATAAACGCCTTAAAAGAATCGGAGCGAATTTATACTGAAAGTGCTGATTTAGATGAAGAATCGAGTTTAGAGCTTGATGATTTTGCACAACAAAGTCAGTCGACAGATTCCGCCAGAAATTTACAAATAAGAATTAATCAAGCAACAGAAGATTTAAATAACTTCAGAGTACTTCGCCCTGAGTTGATTGATGAAATAACGGAAGGAAATGTTGTTTTGACTGACAAAGTTAATTTTGTCATTGGTTTATCTTTCAAAGATTTCGAATGGGAAAATAAAAAGTTTGTAGGAATTAGTACACAAGCACCTATTTTTGAAGCGTTGGTTGGAAAACGAGCCGGCGATAAAATAGAATTTAATGGAATAAAATATACCATAGAAGAAATATTATAGCATGCCAAAAATACATACAATAGACCTGAATTTTCAAAATGAAAAGGAAGCTATCGCAACTTATTTAATCGAAACAGAACAGGGACCGGTTTTAGTCGATCCGGGCCCATACTCCACTTTCGAAAATCTGAAAACAGGAATAGAAGCTTTAGGTTGGCGGGTAATCGATATTGAAAACATATTAATTACACATATTCATTTTGATCACGCTGGTGCTGCATGGAAATTTACAGAACATGGCGCAACAATTTTTTTAAATCCGATTGGTTTACCGCATCTGAAAAATCCTGAGAAATTGTGGGAATCTGCAAAAATGATTTATGGTGACGATATGGATCGTTTGTGGGGAGAAATGAAACCAATTGACGAAGAATATTTGGTTGGTTTGGCAGATGGACAAAGTGTGGAGTTTGGTGATGCTGTTTTTCAGACTGTTTATACGCCTGGACATGCTGTTCATCACAATGCTTATGTGTTGGACGATGTTATTTTTACAGGTGATGTAGCGGGGGTGAAGATAGAAAATGGACCTGTTTCGCCTCCTTGTCCGCCGCCAGATATTAATATTGAATTGTGGAAAGAATCGATTGCTAAATTGAGAAAAATTAATGCAAAAGGAATTTATCCGACGCATTATGGTTATCACGAAGATTTAGAAAATCATTTTGATCAATTAGAAAAAGCTTTAGATGATTGGTCAAATTATATCAAACCGATGTATGATGATAAAATTCCGACCGAAGAAATTGTCCCTGTTTTTGTCGATTATGTCACAAAAAACTATAAAGACTTAGGTTTAACAGAAGATCAAATTCAGGTGTATGAATATGCCAATCCATGCTGGATGTCTGTTAATGGACTAATGCGTTATTGGAAATTAAAAGAACAAGGAAGATTATAAAACGAAAAGCTGTCAAAAATTTTTGACAGCTTTTTTATAGTGTTTAAAACTGAACGATGATTATAATCGAATTAATTTATCTTTTGCAACTTGATAATCTACTAATAAATCGTCGAAAACTTCTGCAACTGTCGGAATAGAATCGATTAATGATGAAACTTGACCAATTTCTAATTCTCCATTTACCAAATCGCCTTCAAACATTCCTTTCTTAGAACGTCCTCTACCCAAAAGTTCTTTCAAATCTTCTGCGGTTGTGCCTTGTTGATATTTTTCTTGAACTTGATTATAAAACTCATTTTTAATCAATCGAACAGGAGCCAATTCTTTCAATGTAAGTTGCGTGTCACCTTCTTGCGCATTTACAATCACATCTTTGAAAGCTTGATTAGCAGAAGATTCCTGAGTTGCAGCAAAACGAGAACCAATTTGTACTCCATCTGCACCTAATGCAAATGCTGCTAAAATTTGAGAACCTGTTCCAATTCCTCCAGCAGCAATTAATGGAATATCGATTTGACGTTTCACATTCGGAATAAGACAAAGTGTAGTGGTTTCTTCTCTGCCATTATGTCCGCCAGCTTCAAAACCTTCTGCCACGACAGCATCCACTCCTGCATCTTGAGATTTTAATGCAAATTTGGCACTACTGACAACATGTGCAACAGTTATTCCTTCTTTTTTTAAAGTTTCTGTCCACGTTTTTGGATTTCCGGCAGAAGTAAAAACAACTTTTACACCTTCCTCCACAATAATTTGCATAATTTCTTCAATATTCGGATAAAGCATTGGAACATTAACGCCAAAAGAATGATTTGTAGCAGCTTTACACTTCTTTATATGCTCGCGTAAAACATCAGGATACATGCTTCCAGCACCTATTAAACCTAGTCCTCCAGCATTACTTACAGCTGACGCTAATCGCCAACCACTATTCCAAATCATACCACCTTGAATAATTGGATATTTTATTGCAAATAATTTTGTTATATTCGTGTCCATTTTCGTTATATTTAGGCATAAAATTAAATAAATATAGAGAACGAAAAAATTTAATTTTAACATAAATACTGACAGTTTGACTTTGGCAGATTATTTGATTTGCAAAAAATCAAATTTTAGAAAATAAATTAGAGTTTAATTGTCTCTACTAATAATAAAAAATATAAGCTATGTATTGGACTTTAGAATTAGCATCTTATTTAAGTGATGCACCTTGGCCAGCAACAAAAGATGAATTAATTGATTACGCAATTCGTACTGGTGCACCTTTGGAAGTTGTAGAAAACTTACAATCTATTGAGGATGAAGGAGATTCTTACGAAAGCATTGAAGAAATTTGGGCTGACTATCCAACGGACGACGATTTCCTTTGGAACGAGGACGAATATTAAAAATAAAAAAGCCCAAATTGGGGCTTTTTTCGATTCTATAATCTATAACTAACATAGTTAACGTATATTTGCATCTTAATTAGTCTCAAATATATTGTGGCTAATTTTGACGAAGAACGCAGAAAAATATGAATATTTTAAACAAAATTTTACAAGGTTTCTTAGGTGATAAGAATGCCAAAGATGTAAAAGAATTACGAAAATATGTTGACTTAGCGAATGAAGCTGGTCAAAAGCTTAGTTCATTATCAATTGATGAATTAAGAGGGCAAACTTTAGAGTTTAAAGCTAAATTAGCTGATGCGACTAAAGATTTCAAAACTCAAATTGAAGAGTTAAAAAAACAAGTTGAGGAAACAGAAGATTTTGGTGTAAAAGAAGATTTATACGCTAAAATTGATAAAATCAATAAAGAAGCATACGAAGTAGAAGAGAAGATTTTATTAGAAATCTTACCAGAAGCTTTTGCTGTAATGCGCGAAACAGGGAAACGTTTTACTGAAAACGAAACGTTAGAAGTTACAGCTTCTGAGTTTGATAAAGTTTTGGTAAATCGTGGACACGATTTCGTTTCTCTTAAAGATGATAATACTGCAATCTGGAAAAACTCTTGGGATGCAGCAGGTCGTCAAGTAACATGGGATATGTCTCATTACGATGTTCAGTTTATTGGAGGTACCGCTTTACACTTAGGTCGTATTGCGGAGATGCAAACAGGGGAAGGTAAAACGTTGGTTGCAACTTTACCTATTTACTTAAATGCACTAACTGGTCGTGGAGTTCACTTAGTAACGGTGAATGATTACTTGGCAAAACGTGATATGGCGTGGATGCGTCCAATTTTCTCTTTTCATGGTTTATCAGTAGATTGTATCGATAATCACCAACCAAACTCTCCAGGTCGTCGCGATGCGTATGCATCTGATATTGTTTATGGAACAAATAACGAATTTGGTTTCGACTATTTACGTGACAATATGGCAAATACACCAGATGCTTTGGTACAACGTGAATTAAATTTTGCGATTGTCGATGAGGTCGATTCAGTTTTAATTGATGATGCTCGTACACCATTGATTATTTCTGGTCCAGTTCCACAAGGAGATCGTCACGAATTTGATGTATTAAGACCAAAAATTGATCGTTTATATCAAATGCAACGTGAGATGTTAGGAAAAACATTAAACGAAGCAAAAACATTATTCAAACAAGGAGATTTAAAAGAAGGTGGTTTCAAATTATACCAAGTTTACCGTGGTTTACCAAAATACAAACCATTAATCAAATTCTTATCTCAAGATGGTATTCGTGCTCAATTACAAAAAACAGAAGCGCATTTTATTCAGGATAATAACCGTGAAATGCCAAAAGTTGACGAGCATTTATACTTTGTTATTGATGAAAAACAAAATCAATCAGATTTAACAGATAAAGGAATCGAGTATTTGTCTAAAGGAATGGAAGATGAGAATTTCTTCATTTTACCAGATGTTTCGACAAATATTGGAGCAATTGAAAATTCAGGAAAAACTAAAGAAGAAATTCTTCAAATGAAAGAAGAATTTTTCCGTGATTTCTCAATCAAATCTGAGCGTATCCATACTTTAAGCCAATTGTTAAAAGCATATACATTATTCGAAAAAGATATCGAGTATGTTGTGGTTGAAGGTGAAGTAAAAATCGTTGACGAATCGACAGGTCGTATTATGGATGGTCGTCGTTATTCGGATGGATTGCACCAAGCAATTGAAGCGAAAGAGAATGTAAAAATTGAAGCAGCTACACAAACGTTTGCGACAATTACATTACAAAACTATTTCCGTATGTACAATAAGTTAGGAGGTATGACTGGTACAGCGGAAACTGAGGCAGGTGAGTTCTGGGAAATTTACAAATTAGATGTTGTTTCTATTCCAACAAACCGCCCAATTTTACGTAACGATAAAAACGATATTGTTTTCAAAACAAATCGTGAAAAATATAAAGCAGTAATCGAGGAAATTGTTCGTTTATCTCAAGATGACAAACGTCCAGTTTTAGTTGGAACAACTAATGTTGAGATTTCTGAGTTATTATCAAAAGCATTAAAATTACGTGGAATTAATCACAATGTTTTAAATGCAAAATTACACAAAAGCGAGGCTGATATTGTAACAGAAGCTGGTAAACCAGGAGCTGTAACAATTGCAACGAATATGGCTGGTCGTGGTACCGATATTAAATTAACGAAAGAAGTAAAAGAATCTGGAGGTTTAGCAATTATTGGTACTGAACGTCACGATTCTCGTCGTGTAGACCGTCAGTTACGTGGTCGTGCTGGTCGTCAAGGAGATCCAGGATCATCTCAATTCTTCGTTTCATTAGAAGATTCATTAATGCGTTTATTCGGTTCAGAAAGAATTGCAAAATTAATGGACCGTATGGGACACAAAGATGGTGATGTGATTGAACATTCTATGATTACAAAATCTATCGAGCGTGCACAGAAAAAAGTAGAAGAAAATAACTTCGGTATTCGTAAACGTTTGTTAGAGTATGATGATGTAATGAATAAACAACGTGAAGTAATTTACAAACGTCGTCACAATGCATTGTTCGGAGATCGTTTGGAAGTTGATATTGCAAATATGATTTATGATGTTGCGGCTTCTGTTGTAAAATCTAACAAAGATTTCGAAGATTTTGATCAATATGAATTAGATTTAATTAAATTCTTTACAATGGGAACTCCTGTTACTGAAGATGAATTTAGATCTAAATCAATCAAAGATTTAACAAATATTACGTACGACGCAGCAATTGAAGATTACAAAGCACGTATGAAATATGTTGCAGAAACAGCTTTCCCAGTAATTTCGAATGTTTTCGAGAATCAAGGACATATGTTCTCTCGTATTCAAGTACCATTTACAGACGGAATTCGTCAAATGACAGTTGTTTGTGATTTGAAAGAAGCATACGAATCTCAAGGTAAAACTTTAATAAAAGATTTCGAAAAATCAGTTGTATTAAGTTTGATTGATGATAACTGGAAAGAGCATTTACGTGATGTTGATGACTTACGTAAAACGTCTCAAAATGCGGTTTACGAACAAAAAGATCCATTGGTTGTTTACAAACAAGAGTCTTTCCATATCTTCCAAAGAATGTTAGACACAGTGAACAAAGAAATTATTTCGTTCTTGTTCAAAGGAGAATTACCAAATACTCAAAAAGAAGAATCTGTAGAGGAAACTGAATCAGTAAACTAAAAAGATTTTTTTATATAACTTTAACCCTTTCTGAAATTTTCTGAAAGGGTTTTTTAGTATTTTTACATTAACTACTGAAAGTTTTCAGTATCAAATTATTAAAATTTTAAACAAATGAAATTTGCATACTTACACGGCTACCAAGGTTTTGTAACAGATGAAAAGAGAGAATATTTAGATTCTTTGGGAGAATGTTATGCACCATCAATTGATTACGATAATGCTCCAACTTTGATTCAAGATTTGATTGAACATTTTACAAAGGAACCAATCGAATTTATTGCAGGGACAAGTTTAGGCGGAATGATAAGTTATTATTTGGGATTATTGTTAAATGTTCCAGTTTTGATGTTTAATCCTGCTGTAATAGCGGTAGAACGTTTAAAACCTTTTTTGCCAGAACAATTATTAAAAGGAGTTCCAACAAAATCAAATTTAATTTTTACAGGATTAAAAGATGATGTGATCGAACCAAAATTTCAGATTGAATTTGTAGAAAATCTTCAAAAACAAAACGGAAATATCGAACAGATTTTTGATGCTGAAATGACACATTTAATCACATTAGAAGAATTCGAAAAAGCTTTTGAAACTTTTTTGGAGAACAAAAAGTAGATAAAAAATCCCAATAAATTAATTTATTGGGATTTTTAAATTTTATTTATACAAACGCGCTAAATCCTGTGATAGATCGACCTACAATAAGCGAATTGATTTCTTTTGTGCCTTCGTAGCTGTAAATGGCTTCGGAGTCGGCAACAAAACGAGCGACGTCATGCTCTAATAATATTCCATTTCCGCCCATTACTTCTCGTGCTCGTGAAACGATATCGCGTGTTCTCATTGTACAAAAAACTTTAGCTAAAGATGCGTGTTCGTCTAGTAAAATTCCCTCGTCTTGCATTTCAGATAAGCGAAAAACTAAAGTTTGCATTGCTGTTAAATTAGATAACATTTCTACCAAATGTCCTTGTATCATTTGAAAAGAAGCAATTGGTTTTCCAAATTGTTTTCGATTTCGAGTGTAATCCAAAGCGCTTTCATATGCTCCACGAGCGCATCCAGTTGCCATCCAAGCAACTCCAGCTCTCGTCATTCGCAATACTTTTGCCGTGTCTTTAAATGAATTAGCATTTTGTAAACGATTTTCTTCTGTAATTAAACAATCTTTCAGAGTAATCAAGCCATTCTGAACAATTCGTAAAGCCATTTTTCCTTTAATTTTTTCTACAGAAAAGCCAGGATTATTATTCTCGACAATAAAACCTTTTACTTCACCATCATCTAAATCCCTTGCCCAAATAATCACTAAATCTGCAAAAGTCGCATTTCCAATCCATTTCTTTTGACCGTTTAAAATCCAACCTTCTTCTGTTTTTTTACACGTTGTTGTTAAACCTCCTGCCGCACCAGAACCAACTTCGGGTTCAGTTAATCCAAAAGCTCCAACTTTATCAAATTTTTGCATTTGTGGTAACCATTTTGCTTTTTGTTCTTCCGATCCACACATATAAATTGATCCCATAGACAAACCAGATTGTACGCCAAAAAAAGTTGCAATCGAAGCATCTACACGAGCCATTTCCATAGCCAAAACGCCTTCCATAATAAAAGGTAAATTTGGACAACCATAACCATCATAAGTGACGCCACAAATGTTGAGTTCTTTAAATTTTGGAATTAATTCAAAAGGAAATTGATCGCGAAGCCAATAATCATTAACAATTGGTTTAACTTCTTTTTCCATAAAAGCTCTTACTTTTAATTGTAATTCACGCTGTTCTGGAGTTAAAGTGTGAAAAACATCGTAGAAATCACCATCAATTGGAGGAAGTTCTTTGTGTTTTTTATTTGGATTTAACATTTTCATCATTCCTTGAAGTTGTTTATCATCAAGTTTAGAAAAGTTTTCCATTAAAAGAGGTAAATCTACTTTTTGAGAAATTTTATTTAATTGCTCTAAATTAACAGATTTTAGTAGATGGACGATATTTTTTAAATTAGAAAATGCTCCTGACATATTTTGTGGTTTTTTAACCAAAAATTATCAAAGAGCATTCCTAAAATATTGTATTGTAAGAAAAAATTAAGCTTTACCTAATTTTATTTTCAAATTGTCTAACATTGTAGTTGTCATTTTATCGATATCAAATTTTGGTTCAAATCCCCAATCTGCTTTTGCAACAGAATCATCGATAGAAGACGGCCAAGAATCTGCAATAGCTTGACGGAAATCTGGTGCATAATCGATTGTGAAATTTGGAATATGTTTTTTGATTTCTGCTGCTAAATGTTCTGGTGCGAAGCTTAAACCTCCTAAATTATAAGATTTAAATTCACCTAATTGTTTTGGATCAGCAGACATTAATTCAATAATGGCATTTATTGCATCATCCATATACAACATTGGTAAATAAGTTCCTTCTTTCAAGAAAGAAGTATATTTTCCATCTTCAATTGCTTTGTAATAAATATCAACTGCATAATCTGTAGTTCCACCTCCAGCAGGAGTTTTCCAAGAAATAAGACCAGGAAAGCGAACAGAACGAACGTCTACATTATGATTTTGTTGGTACCATTTGCACCAATATTCTCCTGACAATTTGGAAATGCCATAAACTGTAGAAGGAGTTTGAATTGTATTTTGTGGTGTATTGTCTTTTGGTGTATCTGGACCAAAAACACCAATAGAAGAAGGCCAAAAGATTTTATCGATTACTTTATCTTTCGCTAATTCAAGGAAAGTAAGCAAAGTGTCCATGTTTAATTTCCAACCAAACATTGGATTTTTTTCAGCTGTACCAGAAAGTAGAGCCGCTAAATGATAAACAGTTTTAATATTGTGTTTTGCAATGACTTCTTTTATTCGATCAGCATCCATTACGTCAATTACTTCGTAAATTCCGTCGTAATCAACATCTTTAGGATCACGTATATCAGAAATAATTACATTATTTTTTCCATGAATGGTTTTTAATTTCTCAGCCAATTCAGAACCAATTTGTCCTAAAGCGCCGGTGATCAAAATCGTATTGGTTTCCATCTTAAAAAGTTACTTTTGTTTGGTTCCAAATTTAAAGATTTTCTATTGAATATGGATATAGTAAAATAATATTTAGATATTAATAAAGAAATCGATTGTTTTTTGTTAAATATATAAATATGGAATGATATATATAGAAAAATTTTCTGTTTTAATAAGCTTTTTACAATATAAAATATCTTAAATGATAAAGAGTTTTGGTTTGAAAGTTTTAAAAATGTTAATCTTCCTCTTCAAAAGTGTCAAAAATTGCACGAATAATTAATACTTTATTTAGTAAATTTGTAACAAAGGTCGTATTAATTTCGACATATCATATCAAAAATACTTAGTAGAAATATGAAAAAACAACTATTTGTTGCTGCATTTGCATGTACTTCTGTTTTAGCAATTGCGCAAGAATCATATCAGGCTTTTAATCCAAATTATATGGATAAGTCTGTTCGTCCACAAGATGATTTATATAATTATGTAAATGGTAATTGGATGAAAATTACAGAAATTCCATCTGATAGAGCAAGATGGGGAAGTTTCGATGAATTGAGAGAGAATACAGATAAGGTTTCTTTGAAATTGGTAAAAGATTTATTGAATAATAAATATGCTCAAGATTCTAATGAACAAAAAATTTCTGACTTATACTCAGCTTACACAAACATGGAAGCTAGAAATAAAACAGGAATTGCTCCAATTCAGAAATATTTTAAGCAAATTGATGCAATCAAAAATTTGACAGATTTACAAGCGTATTTAACAGAAGTTACTCCAATTGGAGAGAATCCATTTTATGGTGTTTCTGTTTATACTGATATGAAAAATAGTACGCAAAATGCTGTTTATTTAGGAAGTGTTGGATTAACTTTAGGTAAAACATATTACCAAAAAGAGGATGCCAAAAATACTGAAACTTTAGCTAACTTAAATCAATATATCGATCAAGTTTTTCCTTTTACAGGATCTAAAACTCGTGATTTAAAAGGACCAAAAATTGTTGCTTTCGAGAAAATGATGGCAAAATATATCAAAACTGTTGAAGAAAGCCGTGATCCAAATAAATCTTATAATTTAGTAACATTATCGGAAGCAGGAGCTTTTTCTAAGAATGTTGATGTAGTGAAGTTTGTAAAGTCTTTCGGAATTAATCCTGACAAAGTAATCATCCGTGAATTAGATTATTACAAAAATTTAGATAAAATCATAAATCAAGAGAATTTACCAATCATCAAAGATTATTTGAAATTCAAATTGATTGATTCTTTTTCTAATTCTTCTACAACTGAATTAGAAAAAATTAATTTTGACTTCTATGGTAAAAAATTATCTGGTCAAAAAGAACAAAGAGCTTTAGATAAAAGAGGTTTGGCTTATGTAAATGGAACAGTTGGTGAGTTATTAGGACAAATTTATGTGAAAGATAATTTTCCACCAGAGGCAAAAGCAAAAGCGCAAGAATTGATTAGTTATTTATTTAAATCGTTTGATATGCACATCAATAATTTAGAGTGGATGTCAAAGGATACAAAAGTAAAAGCAATTGAAAAGTTAAATAAATTTACGGTTAAAATTGGTTACCCTGATAAATGGAAAGATTATTCAGGATTTAAAGTTAAATCAATTAAAAATGGAGGATCTTTAATTGAAAATAATTTAGCTTACAGTCAATGGAGATTCCAAGATAATTTGAAAGATTTTGGAAAACCAGTAGATAAAACACGTTGGGGAATGTCTCCACAAACAGTTAATGCTTATTTTAATCCAACAAATAACGAAATTGTATTCCCAGCAGCAATTTTACAAGCACCATTCTATGATTATAGAGCAGATGCAGCTGTAAACTTTGGAGGAATTGGAGCAGTTATTGGTCACGAAATTTCTCATGGATTTGATGATTCGGGAGCTAAATTTGACGGAGATGGAAATTTAGTGAACTGGTGGACACCTCAAGATGAAGAAAAATTTAAAGCAGCAACAGGTGCTTTAGCAAGACAATATGATGCTTACGAACCAGTAGCAGGAACACATGTAAATGGAATTTTTACATCTGGAGAAAATATTGGAGATTTAGGAGGAGCTTCTGTTGCTTTTGATGCTTTGCAAATGTATTTAAAAGATAAAGGAACTTACGGAAACATAGATGGATATACTCCGCAACAACGTTTCTTCTTATCTTGGGCAACTATTTGGAGAACAAAAGCGACTGACGAAGCTTTAGTAAATCAAGTGAAAACAGATCCACATTCTCCTGGATATTACCGTTCTTTTGGACCTATTGTTAATATCGATGCGTTCCATGATGCGTTTAAAACAAAACCAGGAGATAAATTGTACAAAGCACCAAAAGACCGTATTAGAATTTGGTAAGATGCTTGGCAAAATTATTGATTGGATAAAAAATAGAAATAGAATTATTAAAATGACAACAGTTGAAGCAATAAACAATGCTAATGTAACATTAGTAGATGTTCGCGAGCCTTTTGAATTGGATACAGATGGATTTGTTCCAAATGCAATCAATATTCCATTAGGAGAAGTTCCTACAAGAGTAGAGGAATTTAAAGCAATGTCAAGACCTATAGTAGTTTTTTGTAGAAGCGGTAACCGTTCAGGTCAAGCTGCACAATATTTGCAAGCGCAAGGTGTAGACGAAATTTTTAATGGAGGAGGTTTTCAAGATGTCTTAGATGTTTTGGAGAAATAATTCGTAATTAATTATTATTCATAAAAAACCGATAAATTTTTATTTGTCGGTTTTTTTTGTATATTATTGTATTTTAAATAGATATTCGATTAAATTAAAATTATTTAATTTTTTTTGATAAAAAAAGCTAAAAAAATGAGTGACCAAATAAGAATAGGTGTGTCATATTAAATGTAAGCAGTTAAAATGTCAAAAGATTCTATAGAAAATATTGCAGATGACATTTTGGTGTATAAGATTGTCGAAACAAAAAATCAGCATTTGTTCGGTATATTGTATGATAGGTATGCACATACGGTATATAATAAATGTTTGAGTTTTGTAGAGGATCAAGCTGAGGCACAAGATATGACGCACGATATATTTGTAAAGTTGTTTGTAAAACTGAAAACATATCAATCAAAATCTAAATTCTCTACTTGGTTATATTCTTTTACATATAATTTTTGTGTCAATCATGTGCAACGAAAGATAAAAGAAGAAAGAAAAAATTATTCGGTAACGGATGATTTGGTTGATAACTATAATGATGAAATTATTGATGACAAAGAAATTTTTGAATTAAAAATCGAAAAACTAACGCAGTCCCTAAAGGAGTTGGATGTCGAAGAGAAATCTATATTACTCATGAAATATCAAGATGAATTTTCAATCAAAGAAATTTCAGAAACTTTAGAGATTGGAGAAAGTGCAACTAAGATGAGATTGAATAGAGCAAAAAATCGTTTACTAAAAATTTATAACGCTTTGTAAAATGGAAAATCCTTTTAAGACTATACTAGCCAATGAAAAGCTTCCAGAAACAATAAAACAAAAAGTTATGGATGATGTTGCTTTAATAAAATTATCGTTGGAGGTAGCCGATTTGGTTTCAGTAAAATATCCAAGCACAATTGGAAATTTCTTCGGAATCGGAAAAAAATCAACTAACAAACCGAACAAAAAAGATAAAGAAGGTTAACTATAAATAGATTATATGAATATAGGTTTAAATTTTAGCTTGTTAGAAAGTTTATATCAAGAAATGGTACTCGTTTTTCCTAAAGTTGTAGGAGGTATTATATTCATTATCCTGTCATATATCTTGCTAAGATTGATTCTAATATTGACTAAGTACATATTAAAATTATCTAAGATAGATAAATTAAAAAATGCTTTAAACAACAGTGAAGCGTTGAAAAACTCCTCTATTGAAATAGATCCTTCTAAGATTATTTTACAATTTGTACGATTGTTTATTATTTTGTTAATCATTATTATAGGATCTGATATTTTTGGATTAACAGTCGTTTCTAACCAAATAGGAAGAATTGTAGATTATCTGCCACAATTTTTTAGTGCAGTGTTAATATTTGCTGGAGGATTTTATTTGGCTAACTATATCAAAACTTTTTTAAGAAGTTTAATTAAATCAATTGATTTAAACGGAGCAAATATTATTAGTAATATCATTTTTTATATCATCCTTATTTTTACGATAATTACTTCATTAAATCAAGCAGGTGTTAATACAGAGCTAATTACAAATAATCTGTCATTAATTTTAGGATCAATATTTTTGACATTGGCAATTGCATTTGGATTAGGTTCTAAAGATATTATTTATAGATTATTATTGTCGTTTTACACAAATAGGAATTTTGAAATTGGACAAAAAGTAATCATAGAAGATGAGACAAAAGGCGTGATAATTGCAATTAATAATATATGTATGACAATACAAACAGAAAATGAAAAAATTGTGTATCCGATAAAAGTTATCACGAATAAAAAAATACGAATTATAGAAGATTAATCTTACCTACCCAAACCTATTTTTAATAATTATTAACCAACCTATTAATTACTTATTAAAAAACTAAGCCGACTTTTAACCTACCAACCAAAAATCGTGAAAGCAAGTCTTTTACAACTAACAAACCTATCTGATTTAGTAGAAATTAAAACATCACTTTCTATTATCTATCTAAATCAAACTAAACCAAATTTTTAAAAAGTGACCGAATTAACCAATCGGTCACTTTTATTTTTGTACAAAGTTTATTATTTCATATAATAGTTGTACATTTGCACCTCATTACATAATAATTATTAAATAATATTGGCATGTACTTAACATCAGAAGTAAAAAGCGAATTATTCGCAAAGCATGGTAAATCTGCAACAGATACAGGATCTGCAGAAGGGCAAATCGCATTATTCACTTACAGAATTAACCACTTAACTGGTCACTTGAAAAAAAATCACAAAGATTTTAATACAGAAAGATCATTAGTTATGTTAGTTGGTAAGCGTAAAGCGTTATTAAACTACTTAAAGAAAAAAGATATCACAAGATACCGTGCGATTATCGCTGAATTAGGATTACGTAAGTAATTTTAAACACAATATAAAAGGGCAATTACGTAGAAATTGCCTTTTTTTTTGTTATAAATTAAAATAAGATATTTATCTTTATATAATGCAGTTAAAGCAAACGGCTTTAACTTTAGACGAATTAAATACTAAGAAGACGAATGATTCCACAGGCGATCACAGAAAAAATTACTCTTTCAGACGGAAGAGAAATTACAATCGAAACAGGGAAATTAGCAAAACAAGCTGACGGATCTGTGGTTGTACGCATGGGCGACACCATGTTATTAGCTACAGTTGTAGCAAACAAAGAAGCAAATCCAGGTGTAGATTTTTTACCTTTAACAGTAGATTATAGAGAAAAATTTTACGCTGCAGGACGCATCCCAGGGAATTTCTTCAGAAGAGAAGCAAAACCATCAGATGATGAAGTATTAACAATGCGTCTTGTAGACCGTGTTTTACGCCCAATGTTTCCAGAAGACTTTCATGCTGAGGTTCAGGTCATGATCTCACTTATTTCTTACGACAAAAATGTAATGCCAGAAGCTTTAGCTGGTTTAGCTGCATCAGCAGCCATTGCAATTACAGATATTCCTTTCACATTAATTTCAGAAGCTCGCGTTATTCGTTTGAATGGTGAGTTAATGATTAATCCTTCAAAAGAACAATTAGACCAAGCAGATATCGACATTATGGTTGGTGCTTCTAAAGATTCTGTTGTAATGGTAGAAGGGGAGATGAGCGAAATTTCTGAACGTGAAATGTTAGACGCAATTGAATTTGCTCATGCTGAGATTAAAAAACAAATTGAAGCACAAGAAAGTTTAGCAGCGAAAGTAGGTAAATCTTTACCAAAACGTGAATATAGCCACGAAACACACGACGAAGAAATTCGCGAAAAAGTATGGGCTTATGGATATGATAAATTTTATGATATCGCTAAACACCCATCTGATAAACACGAAAGAGGTGATAAATTTGCTCAAGTTGAAGCAGATTTCTTAGCTCAATACGAAGGAGATGAAGAAGAGTTAGCTCGTGTAACTCCTTTTGCTCACATTTACTTCCACGATGTACAAAAAGAAGCTGTACGTCAATTAATCTTAAACGAAGGAATTCGTTTAGATGGACGTGATCCAAAAACGATTCGTCCAATTTGGACAGAAGTTGATTATTTACCATCAACTCATGGTTCTGCAATCTTCACACGTGGGGAAACTCAAGCATTAGCTACAGTAACTTTAGGTTCTTCTAAAGATGCTAATATGGTTGATGGAGTTGTAACAAACTTCGACGAAAAATTCTTTTTACACTATAATTTCCCTCCATTCTCAACAGGTGAAGCTCGTCCATTAAGAGGAACTTCTCGTCGTGAAGTTGGTCACGGAAACTTAGCACAACGTGCTTTAGCGCAAATGTTACCTGACGATTGTCCTTATACAGTTCGTATTGTTTCTGAAGTATTAGAATCTAACGGTTCTTCTTCTATGGCAACAGTTTGTGCAGGAACATTAGCAATTATGGACTCTGGTTTACAAATGAAGAAACCAGTTTCAGGTATTGCAATGGGGTTAATCACAGATACTAAATCAGGGAAATTTACAGTATTGTCTGATATCTTAGGAGATGAAGATCACTTAGGAGATATGGACTTTAAAGTAACAGGAACTGCAGACGGTATCACAGCTTGTCAAATGGATATTAAAGTACAAGGTTTATCTATGGAAATCATGGAAACAGCTTTGTTACAAGCAAAAGAAGGTCGTGAGCACATTTTAGGTAAATTATTAGAAACTTTACCAGCACCTCGTCCACAATTGAAACCAAATGCACCAAAAGTTGTTGTAATTGAAATTCCTAAAGAATTCATTGGAGCAGTAATCGGACCTGGAGGAAAAGTAATTCAAGAAATGCAAAAAGAAACTGAAACAGTTATTGCAATTACTGAGTTAGATACAACAGGACGTGTAGAAATCAATGGTGTGATTCAAGAAAACATCGATCGTGTTGTAGAAAGAATCAAACAAATTGCTTTCGTTCCAGAAGTTGGTGAAACATATCATTCAGTTGTAAAATCTATCAAACCATTTGGAGCGTTTGTAGAGATTGCAAAAGGAGTTGAAGGTTTAGTTCACATTTCTGAATTAGAGCACAGACGTCTTGAAAAAGTTGAAGATTCTGTAAACATCGGTGATAAAATTGATGTTAAATTCTTAGGTTACGATGATAAAAAGAAAATGAAATTATCTCGTAAAGCTTTGTTGCCAAAACCAGAGAGAACAGAAAAACCTGCTAAATCAGCAGAGAAAAAAGAGGATAAACCTCAAGATAATAAAGAAGCTTAATTAAGTTTTGATATAAAGTAAAAAGTCCGAGATTTTCTCGGATTTTTTTGTTCTATAAAACCAATCATAACCTAAAGTAGATTAATGATTTTAATTTTTACTTTCACGATTCAAATTTTGTGTTAATTAAATAAAAATAATCTTTTTTTAACAATAAAACCTCAGTAAAACTTTATTAAATACTTAAAGATTAGGAGAACTTCAGATAATCAATTATTTTAGCAATTCGTAAAATTGAAGACAAACAAATAATGAAAAAATTTTTATTATCCACGCTTTTAGTGGTTATGCTTTTTCCTTTTAAAGTGAAAGCTGACGAAGGAATGTGGTTTTTGATGTTCATCGAGCGTCTGAATCACCGTGATATGCAAAAACAAGGTTTACAATTAACTTCAGAAGAAATTTATAGTATCAACAATAACTCTTTAAAAGATGCTATTGTACAATTTGGTGGTGGATGTACTGCTGAAATGGTTTCTGGACAAGGTTTAGTTTTGACAAATCACCACTGTGGTTATGGTGCTATTGCTGAATTATCTGCTCCAGAACATGATTACTTAAAAGATGGTTTTTGGGCGAAAGATAAAGCTGCTGAGTTAAAACCAAAAAGCTTAAAAGTACGTTTCTTCGTTCGTATGGATGATGTTTCTAAACGTATTTTAGGTGTTGTAAATGATAAAATGTCTGAGTTAGATCGTGAAAAAGCGATTAACCAAGAGATTGCAAAAATTGAAAAAGAGAACAGTGAAAACGGAAAATATGTTGTTTCTGTTCGTTCATTCTTCCAAGGAAATGAATATTACTATTTTGTTTACCAAGACTATGAGGATGTACGTTTAGTAGGAACACCTCCAAGTTCTATTGGAAAATATGGTGGAGATACAGATAACTGGGAATGGCCACGTCACACAGGAGATTTCTCTATGTTCCGCGTATATGGTGACAAAGATGGAAATCCTGCAGCTTATTCTACAAGCAATGTTCCGTTGCAACCAAAACATCATTTACCAGTTTCTTTAAAAGGATATCAACCAAATGATTTCGCTATGATTTTAGGTTATCCAGGTCGTACAAATCGTTGGATGCCAGCGCAAGGTGTTGCTCAAAATGTAGAGTACGCTTATCCTGCATGGGTTGAAGCTTCTAAAGTGACAATGGATCAAATGAAAAAATATATGGAGCAAAATCAAAAAGTAAATATTGATTATGCTTCTAAATATGCTGGAGTTGCGAACTATTGGAAAAATCGTGATGGAATGATCGAAGCTTTAAAACTTCACGGAACTGTTGCGAAGAAAACAAAAGAAGAAGAAAAATTCAATAAATGGGCTCAAAAAGGAGCAAACAAAGCCGAATATGGTGATGTTGTTTCGAATTTGAATAATTATTATGCGAAAACAAATTTAGATGCTCGTCATAACAATTACATCAACATTTTATTGCGTTACTCAACTTTAGCAAGTGCGCCATATTCTATTGGAAAAGCATTAGAAAACTATGCAGCAGCGAA
The DNA here is from genome assembly GCF_030324375.1 of Empedobacter sp. R132-2. Lineage (NCBI taxonomy): Bacteria > Pseudomonadati > Bacteroidota > Flavobacteriia > Flavobacteriales > Weeksellaceae > Empedobacter > Empedobacter sp. R132-2. The sequence goes on along the minus strand of NZ_JACAGG010000034.1, from coordinate 5,536 downwards.
TGATGCAAAACGTGATGAAATGCGTCCGAAAATTCAGAATGCAATCAATGCATATTACGAAAAAATGTATTTACCTTTAGAAAAAGATTTATTGGCTGCTCAATTAAATCTTTATGCTTCTAAAGCGAGCGAAGCTGGTTTAGCGCCTTATGTTGCTGATTTAGCGAAGCAAAATAACAAGAACTTTACAGCTTATGTAAATGATGCTGTTGAAAGAAGTTTCTTCGCTGATCAAAAACAAGTTGAGAATTTCTTAATTTCTCCAGATGTAGAAGTCTTGAAAAAAGATCCTTTATATGTTTTGTCAAATGCTTTAGTAGAAAGAGCTTCTAAGCAAACTGATGAACAAGCAAAATTGAATGATGTTTATTCTAAAAACTTCCGTTTATTGGTAAAAGGTTTACGTGAGTCTAAAATCGGAAATATTTTATATCCAGATGCTAACTCTACGTTACGTTTAACTTACGGTTCTATTCAAAATTTACCAAAAAGTACAAATCCAAAACGTCAACCAGATGTTGCTTCTAACTATTTCACAACATTAGAAGGTACAGTTGCAAAACACATCGCAGGTGACGAAGAGTTCGAAAATCCACAACGTTTATTAGATTTAGCGAAAGCGAAAGATTATGGACAATATGGAGATAAAGATGGATATTTACACGTAAATTTCTTATCAAACAATGATATTACAGGAGGTAACTCTGGTTCTCCGGTAATGAATGGTAAAGGTGAATTAATCGGTATTGCATTCGACGGAAACATTGAAGCAATGGCTGGTGACGTTATCTTTGATCCTAAATTACAACGTACGATTTCTGTAGATATTCGTTATGTTTTATGGGTTGTTGATAAATTTGCTGGAGCAAAACACATCGTTGATGAAATGACAATTGTAAAATAAGATTTGAATCATAATAATTTTTAAGGCTTCCTATTTTGGAAGCCTTTTTTTGTAGAGAGAATCTAAACGAATTACCTTTGTAAAAAATAAAAGTAAATGAAAGTTATTCCTCTTTTAGAAGGTGTTTTTCATGTTGATGCAAAAAAAGAGTTTCATTATTTAGGTGATAATATTGATGTTAAAAATCCCGCTGACGGATATAATCTTATTGTTCGTCCATTTTTGATACAAATTGGAGATGAAAATATTTTGATTGATTGTGGTTTCGGAACTGAAGTAGATTGTGAACCTATCATTCTAAAAAAATTACGCGAATATAATATTAATCCAAATCAAATTACGAAAGTATTGATTTCGCATTTACATAAAGATCATATCAACGGAATTGGAAATTGGGTAGGGGATCAGTTTGTATGTAACTTTCCTGAAGCAAAAATTTATATTCAACAACGCGAGTATGATTATGCGGTTGTTCAAACAAATAATTCTTATAACTATGATCGTTTAGAAAAGTTGAAATCATTCAAAAATATTGTATGGATGAATGATGATAGTGGAAATATAACGGATAATATCAAATTCGAAGTAACAGGAGGACACGTTCCGTTTCAACAAGTTTTTTGGATCAAAGAAAATGATGAAATTGTATTTTATGGAGCTGACAATCTACCTCAATTAAATTATTTTAAATATCATGCTGCTTTCAAGAATGATGTAGATGGTGTAAAAGCGATGGAAGATCGTTTGCGGTGGGAAGTTGATGCGAAAACAGAACACTGGAAAATACTTTTCTATCACGGAAAAAGAACAGATATAAAACAATTTTAGAAATTATATTATAAATGAAAAGCTTTGTATTTGCAAGGTTTTTTGTATTTGAATTATATTTCAGTTTAACTTCGAGTACCTTTGTTGATTTTAAAATTAATTGACATAAACTATGCTAAAACTCTTAAAAAGATATTAACGTTTTATGATTTGTTTTTTATGGATTTAATAAAAACGTTTATTGAAAATACATTTTATATAAAAAATCCCCAACATGTGTTGAGGATTTCGTGTGTAGTTTTTTACATTTTTTCTTCGCTATATTCGCCGAGTAAAGCATAATATCCAAAAAGTGCCATTCCAATAACTATAATTGGTGTAAGGACAAATAGAATAATAATTCCGAATACTAAATCATCTTGCGAACCTGATGATAATTTTGGAATTCCAAATTCCATGATACAAAAGTAGGCTAAAACAAGTGATAATGCGATCCAAACGATTCCTAATATTTTTTTAATTGTTTCCATTTCTAATTAGTTTTTTAGTTAACATTTCTGTCTTTATTACTGATATAAATTGCTCCGATGATAAAACAAACAGCCGCAATTCCAATAGGATACCAAAGACCCTCTAAGTAAAACTGTGGATCTCCGTTGTTTTTGGCATTTGTTACCAAATAAGTAGAAACAGCAGGTAAAAGACCTCCAAAAATTCCGTTTCCTACGTGGTAAGGCAAAGACATCGATGTATATCTAATTTTAACAGGGAACATTTCTACTAAGAACGCAGCAATTGGACCATAAACCATTGTGATAAAAATAATTTGAATCCAAATTAATCCAACTAATTTCCATTTATCACCACTATTAATATGTGTCGATTTTTTTACAATTTCACTTACTTTTCCATCTACAATTTTTGCTTGACCATTTTCTAAATGAAGCGTTGTAACTTGTTTATAAGTCGTGCCATCTGTAAATGATTTTTGAATTGTATAAATAGAATCAGATTTTTCGTCAACATTTTTGATTTCAGCTTTTTCAATTGTTTGTGCTGCAATTACTTCTTTATTTTCAAGATTTGTTGTTTGATACATTGATTCGTAAATTGGTCGATACGAGAATACAGCGACAATCATTCCGATTAACATCACCCATTTTCGACCAACTTTATCACTCAGCCATCCAAAGAACACAAAGAAAGGTGTACCAAATAATAAAGCAATTCCTAACAAAGAATCTACTTGATCAGATTCTACATTCATCACCGTTTTCATGTAACTCATCGAGTAAAACTGACCTGTATACCACACAACTCCTTGTCCCATCACAGCTCCAAAAAGTGCTAATAAAACGAATTTCATATTGTAACGATTCCCGAAAGATTCTTTCAAAGGATTTTTAGAAGTTGTTCCTTCATCTTTTGCTTTTTTGAAAGCTGGCGATTCGTCCATATTTTTACGAATCAAATATGAAACGTAAACCATTAAGATTGATAAGATAAATGGAACTCGCCATCCCCAAAGGTCAAACTGCTCTTCTGATAATAATGTTTTCGTTAATAAAATAACCAATAACGAAACAAATAAACCAACTGTTGCAGTGGTTTGTATCCAAGAAGTCCAATATCCTCTTTCTCCGTCTGGTGCGTGTTCTGCTACGTATGTTGCAGCACCTCCATATTCGCCTCCAAGTGCTAAACCTTGTAATAAACGTAAGATTAATACTAATAAAGGTGCGATAAAACCAATTGATTCGTAAGATGGAATACATCCTATTAAAAAAGTTGCTCCTCCCATTAATACTAAAGTTGCCATAAATGTATATTTACGACCAATAATATCTCCTAATCGACCAAAGAATAACGCGCCAAATGGACGTACAACAAATCCAGCAGCAAATGTTGCTAATGTTGATAAAAAGGCAGCTGTAGGATTGTCAGCAGGGAAAAATTTAGTAGAAATTACAACAGCTAAACTTCCAAAAATAAAGAAGTCATACCATTCAATTAGCGTTCCCATCGAGGAAGCACCAATCACTTTCCAGATTGTTTTTTTGTTAGCAGTTTCGCTCATAAATAATGTGTTTTTGTGTTAATTCTTGTGTGTTTTTTTATAATAATATCATTGCTTGTATTGTTATCATGTCGTCCATGTGTTTTGGTTGATCGAAAGATTTTTGATATTCTACAGAAATTTTAGCATTCTGACCATCAATGTACCAGTTTCCACCTAATTTTAATTCGTTTGCAGGCTTTACTAGACCTTTGAAATCTCTGTAAGAATATCCTACATACGGCTGAATTCTATTACGGAATTTTCCTTCTCCTTCTTTGATGTTTTTAGGCAATAAATACCCGACATGTCCAGAAAACTGATTTCCATCTCCTACAACATTTCCTTGTACATAATTTTCGCCCATGTCCGAATTTTGATATTTCGCATAAGCTGTTATCGAAGAAGATTTTCCGATTGGCACATCATAAAAAGCATCAACAGCAAGATGAGTTACATTTTCTCCAATCAAATTATCATTTTCTTTTTTGACAATTGCATTACTTTGATTGAAAAATCCTGCTCCGATGTTAAATACTTTTTTAGTTCCTAAATAGGTTCCAACGCGATAAGGTAAAGCATTTGATTCTTGATCTAAAAATTGATAATCAAAATATCCTGAAACCGCATATTTTCCTTCTCCAAGTATCGCTTTTCCTAAATACTTTTCTTGTCCGTTTTCTAAAACTGTCGAAGAGTTTCCATCTAAAGTATTAGTAATAGCATCACTTAATGCTAAACGATAATTCAGTTTTCCAATTCGCCCTTTTGCAAACATTCCCAAATGATTTGAAAATTGATCAGACAAACCAAGTGTTGACCAGTCAGCTCTGTTATTATCTAAGGTCAACATATTGATAGAACCTTGACCATTTCCACGAGAAATTCCACCAAAATTGTGAACTCCAGCACCAATTGCTAAATTGTTTGTTACCTTATATTGTAAAAACATTTCATGCAAGAAAAACGATACATCTGTACTTTTTCCCATCGGAGAAAGATTATTATCATAGATTCCATTTGCACCAAAATGTGTTAAAATCATAAATCGATCATTGATTTGTGAATAAGCAAGAACGCGCGCTCGTTTGATAGAAAATCCATCATTGGCGTGTTTTCCTTCGTAATCCTGAAACCAAGTTTGTCCCCAAAGAATAAATCGGACATATTTACTTCCTTCTGGATTTAATTTAACGACCAAACCGCCGTCATATTCAGAAGCATATTGAGCCTTCAATTCCGTGGCTCCAAAAATGGATAGTAGAGCAATTGCGACAAAAATTTTTTTCATTTTTTAATAAATGGTGTTAGTTGTACATTATTTGTGATTTTGTATTGACTTAATTAATAGACTTAAGTTTATCTAAAATAATGTATTGAATAATAATAATGCTTTTTTTGATAAAGAATTTCTTTTTTATTTTATTAGTGTAAATAATACGCTAATATTTTTTTTAATTTCTTAAAAAAATGTCAAGAAAAGTTTTAAGTTGATAATCTGAGTTGGATTTATTTCAGAAAATTTATCAAAAAAAGATGCAATAATAATCTTATTATTTATTAAATCAAGAAATAATTATTGACTAATTGATAAAATATAGAAGTAATTTATTCTAAAATGTTATGATTTAGTAAAATATAATCTGAAATTATTTATTCTGATTAGAATAGTATAAGTAGAAAGCATAAAAAAGGTTTCGATTTTATTCGAAACCTTTTTTTAATTTATTGTTGTCCCGTCCTGAAATAGCGATACAAAAAAGAAATCGTTATTATGGAAGAAAGAAGCAATTATGTAAAACGTACTC
>NZ_JACAGG010000033.1:0-32727 GCF_030324375.1 Empedobacter sp. R132-2 | reverse complement strand
AATACATAAAGCTACTCCGGTTCCGTTCAACGGGCTTTCATCTCTAGCCCTCCGGGCAAGACGAAAGCTTAGTTATTGGTAGCAGTTTTTTTAACTAGGAATTACAACTTTTAAATTTAGTCTATCTTTCATTTCCAGCATTTTATTGTTTAAAATTTCATTATACTCTCTTTGAGTAATTATTTTTCTTTTATCCTTGAAAGGTTTTATTTTGATATTTTTATTATATTTCATTTCTTCTAGGATAACTTCTTGATTACCATTAAAGTTAATTTTAACAATTAATCCTTTTAAACCTAAAAGTCCAAACGGTAATATATTTTTTGAATAACTGTCATCATATAAAACTTCAATTGTATATTCTCTGTCTTTTGTTACTCCTTTTTCTATTTTTGTAAATTTAGCTTTTTTACATATACGTTCCAAACAAGAAATATTGTCTTCAATAATCTCCCAAGTAAAATCATTTTCATCAATTTTAATTACATAATCTCTTCTACTGTTTAATGTAATGTTATTTTTGTAATCATAAAAAAAATCACCTTGAGATTTTATAAATACTTCTGTTAAATCGAAGCTAGTACCTTGTGAATTATTTAATTTAGACTCGGCTTTAAAAGTTCCTATTGAATCATTTTGTTCAAGTATATATGTTATTGAATCGTCGAATTTTACCGAAATTCCTTTTTTACTTAATGCGGTGATTTTTTCAGAGTCATAAGCATTATAAAATTTATATATAAATGTATTAGCTTTTTCTTGAGCAAATAGATTATAAGTAAATAATAATAATATTAAAATTTTAATTGTTTTCATATTATAAATTATAATTAATATTTATTTTGATCCTTTAATTATTAAAGGATCAAAATAAAAAAAATAATGATTATCTATTCATATTGTTAAATGTACAAATATTGTACATAGCGTCTCCAAGTTCAATTAACTCATCTGAAGATAATCCTAAGTTAGCCTCTTCAAATACTTGTATTGTTAAAGATCTTTTTTCTTCACAATTTTCTTTTTGAATAATTGTTTTGGGTTCTTCAATCTTTTCATTTGAAGCAAAAGCAAGTGTTCCAATTAGCATAAAACCTAATGTAAAAACTAATTTTTTCATGTAATTTTTTTTAGTGTTAAATTAATTAATCTGCTTCCTGCAGTAGGTTGGGTTATTTCCCATATTGGTAATAATTTAATAAATCAATTTGTTTACAAAATACGATATAATCTCTTTAGTAGTGAGTGGCTATATTTGAGAAATTTGTAAAATGTTCTTCAAAACTATTTAAATAAACCGTAATTCTTCAACGTCATGCTGTTAAAAATTGCAACCAACATTGTTTTTTCACGAAACTGATCTAGCTTTTGTTTCGTAAAAAATCACCTATATCTGCATTTCGTAAAATTAGAAGCAAATATAATTATTTTCTTGTAAATAAGATATTTATAAAAACAATATTCATGTATCACGAAATAATTTAATGTAGAATGTAATAATGAATGTATGGATAGCGAAACAAAGTATTCTTGCATCATTTTATTTTTACAATTTCAATTTCCTCCCACTTTTGTTCGTGTTTTCTTCGACCGTTCTTCGACGAGAATGCCGTTTTTCCGAAGATTCGTCGAACAATGGTCGAACAATGGTCGAACAAGACCAAAATTGACCAAAAATTCAACTTCTCTCTAGCTCTTATAAATAGGAGGTTAGCGAGGTTTTTATTTTGTTATATTACTATTATTGTGTAAAAAGCAACTGGACAAAAGTGGACAAATGCGGGCAGAGCAGGGCAAATGCGGGCACAAAATTGTGTTTTTGTAAATGGTGTTGTTTCTGTTGCTAACTTTATGAATATTAACAATAAAAACTTGCAATTATGGCAGAAATTAAAAAAGGAATCCTTGGTGGATTCTCAGGAAAAGTAGGAACTGTAGTAGGCGTTAATTGGCGCGGCAAAGACATTATCCGTAGTTTGCCAAAAAAATCTAAAAGCCAACCTACTGATTTGCAATTGATGCAACAAATCAAATTTAAGAAAATTATTGGTTTTTTGCAACCAATTCGTCTTATTCTTAATTTATATTTTGGGAATAGAGTCGGGCTAAAATCGCGCTACAACATCGCGACTTCTTATATGCTGAACAATGCATTGGAAATGGAGAATGGTTTACCTGTTATTGTATTAGAGCGTGTATTGGTGTCGAAAGGCGATTTGGTTGGCTTTTTACAACCTACGATAGAGACGGCAGGTGGGGATAGTTTCCAAATGAATTGGGAAGATAATTCTGGGCAAGGCAATGCGCAACCTTCGGATTTTGTGAATCTTGTTTGTTATTGCGAGGAACTAAATTCGTTCGAAGTGTTTCAGAATGTTGTAACTCGTGATTCTATGATTATAGATGTTACTTTACCAACGTATTACAATGGCAAAAAAGTGAATTTTTGGGCGTTTCTGAATAGTGAAACAAAGGCTATGGCGAGTACCAGTATTTATCTTGGCGAGTATATGGTTGTGTAAAGGTAGTAGTGAGGTAGTAGTAAAATGAAGTTCGTTGATTGGAGTGATTTTTCGGTACAATACTTTGTTTAACGGCGTAGAAGAGTGAAGAAGAATCGTATCGAAAATAGAATTTTATAGATGTTGTTCAAATTTATTTTGACCACATAGAAACATAGTTTTAGTTGTGATGGCTTGTAAAAATTAGTTGAAAATACGAATAGGTAGACTACTAATTGGAAAGCAAAATCATTTGGTTCTATGTTTCTATGTGGTATTTTTTTTGCAAAGTGAATATGTGTTTTTTTTTCATCTTTATGTTTGGTGTAAAATTCTGGGAGAACCTTGCTTGTATTTATGGTTTTAATCCTAAAACTGTTCAACGATACATTGGTTTATTGTCGAACATAATCGATTTGAGTACTCTACAAAAAGTAGGGTGATAGCTAGATTTCGTGTAAAGGAATATTGTTTGTTTGGTAAATATTTGGTTATTAAGTATTTATTTTATAAATTAGTACATCTTAACATCAACTAAATATATGAAAAATGATTTATTTTTACAAAACGATGGAGAGGCATTAAAGGATATGAAGCTCCTGCTGATAGAATTCCAAAAAACTTTTCTACTATTAGAAGAAAATCAGAAATTCTATGATAACGCAGACCTAAAAAGTTTGCTTAACGTGAGTGACAAAACGTTGTATAGGATGAGGAAAACGAATAAGATTCCTTATATAAAATTTGGAAATAAATTTTATTATCCAAAACAGTTCTTTAACCAAATGGCTCTTTGATAAGAGCTTTTTTTGTGGGGTGTTGGGAGTGGTTGAGATTTTGTATATTGGAATGTTGTTGAATGAAATATAGAAATGACAACTTTTTTGTAAAACAGGTTTTGTTTATTCTTGTAAAGAAATATTGTTAAGTTTAATTTTGTAAAATGACCCTGACTGATAGTATTGGAAAAATTATAACCGAAATAAAATATTGTTATAACCCAGAAAATAAATATGGATTACAGGAGTTTGAGTCTTTTATAAAAATTGATAATGATAAACTAATTCAAATTCCTTACTTTCCAACAGAAGAATGGAATGAAAGTGAAACTTTAAAAAAGTTTGAATTAGCAAGGAAAGTTGAATCTAAACCAATAGAATTAATTTTAAATTTAAAAATCATTAATTATCATTTTAAATATTTCGAAAATGAACTTGATGAAATGGAGAAAGCAATAATTGAGCTTGAAAATGGACTATATATTACTGAGAAAATGGACCATTTGGATTAACTGATGTTGATTTGCATAGTATGCATACAATAGAATTTCTAAAATTAAAGGAAAATATTGAATCAGAATTTGAAATAAAACCTTTAATAATTCAATAATAATATCACTATAGCTAATATTTATTAATAAAAGCTGGTATAGTTTTTAAATAGAAAAAATATAGTAATACTCAAAAAGCTTCTAAATCACTAAAGATTTAGAAGCTTTTATTGGTTTTATAGTATTGGTATTCAGGATTGAATTGAGGGTGATTTTAACCTCTAAAATGTCCTACCCATTCTTTGAATTTACCAAATTGTTCTAATAGAAAAGATTCTTTTTCTTCTTCCTCTTGAGGAGAATCTGATCCAATAGGTAGAATATGTTCAAAATAAGTTCCTTTTAAAACTTTATTCAATAAACCTTCACCCATAAATGGTTTATCATCGTTCAACGTTTTAGTTGCTTTTAATAAATGACGAATGTCGTATTGTAATGGATTAATGTCTGGAACTTGCTTATTTAAATTAAGTAATTCATAAACTGCAATACGTGCGGTACGAACAGAACTTTCCATTGTGAAAACTACATCGTTATTGGTTTCTACAAATTGACCAACTAAACCTAGATTCTTACACTCAGCTGGAACTACTTGTGGGCGATCTCCTTTTGCTCTAGGCATAAACATAGATGTGATGTAAGGCATATAAGCAGAACGAGTGATTGTATTCTCAATAACGTCATCTATTTGGTCTTCAATTCCTAAATGATAACATAATTCTGTTAGGATTTCGTTTCCTGTACAAGTAGGCATTGTTTTCTTGATGTAGTTTCCTTCTTTATCCATAAATAATGCATAAACCCAAAGAACTAAAATATCATCTGGTTGTGTAGGAAAATGTGGTTGACGATTACAAGTAAAACTCATTAACCAATTAGAATCTGTAATGGTAATAATTCCACCTGTAACAGTTTGACCTGAATATGGATCATTAACAGAATATTCTTTTAGTTTTTCTACTAATGCAGAAGGTTTACAAGTTAAAGTAACAGATTCCCATGAAGATTTTTCAATATTCCCACAAAATTTTTCTGGACGACCAAAAACAGGAGATTTAGCAGAAAGGTTTTTCCATAGTTTCCATCCTGCACTTTGACCACTAGTATTATTATCTATCGCTAAAACTGGTGCCGTTGTATTATCTCCATACGCAGTATCTTCAGTCATAGAACCAGTAGTTACAATAACATAATCATTTGGTGTAACAGGAATAATTACATCTTGTCCATCTTGTTCTGTTATAATTCCTTTGACTACTTTTCCTTCTGTATTAATTAATAAATCTAAATCTTTAACCAGTGTATTTAACTGAATTTTTACTCCTTTTTCTTTTAACCATTTACCTAATGGCGTAACAAAAGTGTCGTATTGATTGTATTTAGGGAACACCAATGAAGAAAGATCATTTAAACCATCAATCGCATGTAAAAAGCGATGCATATATAATTTGAATTCTAGTAAACTATGCCAATTCTCAAAGGCAAACATTGTGCGCCAAAATGTCCAGAAATTACTTTCTAAGAATGATTGATTAAAATAATCTTCAATCGTTATGTCGTCCAATTCTTCTTTTTTCTTCAACAAAAGTTTGATAATAGCTAATTGATCTTTCTTATTTAAACCAAATTTACTAAAGTCTTTTACTTTCCCTTTTTCATGAATTAAACGTGCAATAGAATAATTAGAATCATTATCATTTACTAATCTATATTCGTCTAAAACACTATAAGGTTCTGGTAACTCTAATGCAGGAATGTCTTGGAAAATATCCCATAAATTCTCGTAGGTACAATCCATTTCTCGACCTCCTCGAATTATGTAACCATCTTTTGCATTTCCAGCTCCATCTAACGAACCTCCTTCAACCTGAAGTTGTTCTATAAATGTGATATTCTCTGGAGTGAAATGTCCGTCTCTAATAAAATAATAGGCAGTAGCTAAACCTGCAATACCACTTCCCACAATATATACCTTACTGTCCTTATAAGATTTTGTAGGAATTCCTTTATTGCGTTGGTAATTTCCTATCTGATCAGAGAAAGGATAAGATTTTTCTGGAGTGTTTCTTGGTGTTTCTTTACTTGCATCTGGTTGATGATCAATATTTCCGTAGATTGTAGAATGATTTAAAACGTTGTCAAATTTTGAAGTAACTTTATCCATAATTATTTTTTTTAAGATTCTAGAATAAAATTACGCTTTATTATTTTTCTAAAGTATCCCGAAATTCGTCATTTGTATCCCAAATTTCTTTTTTTATATATGTTGTTGTTTTCTATATTGTTGAGGAGAAATTGAAGTGTATTTTTTAAAAAACCGACCAAAAGATGAAGAAGAGTTGAAACCTAGATCTAATGCTATTTGGACAATTGTTTTCTCTGAGTAGCCAAGCAAAACATACGCTTCTTTTAATAAATACTCGTCAATAATAACATGTGGAGTTTTCTTAGTTGCTTTTTTTACAAGGTGAATCAAATATTTATTTGTAATAAACAATTGATCTGCATAAAACTGTACGTCTTTGTGAGCGATAACATTTTCTTGAACAAGTTGTGTAAACTTACAAAATAGAGTGTTGATTTCGCGGGAATAATTTTTATTTACTTTTGAATATTGTTCAGCAATTATAGAGGCAGATTCAAGAAGTAAAGTAAAAATAATCGATCGAATAATATCTTCTAAGAACAAAACATTTCTTTCTCGTTGTTCTTGAAGATAATTGATTAACATTAAAAGATGATTCGCATCTTTTTTATTTGCCTTACAAACTGTAAAGTTTTGATGTGTAAACAAATTAAGTTTATCAATAAAGAAAGGATTAGAAATGTTTTTAAGGAGAAAATTTTTCTCAAAAAACAACAATTTCATTCTAAAATTAGAGTTAGTATCTAGAATTTTCAAAACAGTAGAAGGAGCAGAAATCAAGAATTCGTTTTGAGTAATACAATATTTCTGAGAATCTATCTCAACTTCTATTGAGCCAGATAAACAAATACAAAATGCATAAAAGTCGATTCGAAATGATCTTTCAGGAAAAGCAAAAATTGGATTTCCTGATGAGATATAATATAGTTTATTACAATTTACGCCATAAAAAGACAAGGTCTCTTTTAGGTTTTCATAGTTTTTCATGCTTGAAAATAATAGTTGGTCAGATCGTTTTTTAGGGTAGTAGAATTGATATAGCAAAAATAAGAATTATTTAGTAAGTAATTAAATACAATAAGGTATTTTAACTGTATTCTAATGTAAAAGTTATTTTCATATCAACTAAGTAGTTCTTAAATAAGAAATTTCATGAATATAATCAATGAAATATCGGCTAACAATGTTGAATGATGTAGTAATTTTTTGTAACAAGTAATACTTTTGGATTGTGTAGTTTGTTTCGGTTAAGATAAATTACCTTTGCAAAAAATCCGTTATGTTTTCTGCCATTAATAAAAAATTAAATTCAGATCCCGTTTATAATCTCCATTTTATTTTAATGTGTTTGAGTTCGTTGTTGTTTTCAGCGAGTTTTAATATGATGATTCCCGAGCTACCTGCTTATTTAAGCAGCATGGGAGGAGCAGAATACAAAGGATTTATTATTGCATTATTTACCTTGACAGCGGGAATTTCGAGACCTTTTAGTGGAAAATTAACCGATAAAGTGGGGCGGGTACCTATTATGGCAGTCGGTTCTATTGTCTGTTTTGTGTGCGGAATTTTATATCCTGTTTTAACAACCGTTTCAGGTTTTTTATTTTTGAGATTGGTACACGGCTTTTCGACAGGTTTCAAACCCACTGCAACAGCAGCTTATATTGCAGATATTATTCCGCGCGAACGTTGGGGCGAAGCATTGGGCTTGCACGGAATTTGTTTCAGTATCGGAATGGCAATTGGACCTGCATTGGGAAGTACAATTACATTATATACATCGATTAATGTGATGTTTTTTACGTCTTCGTTTTTCGCATTATTATCGATATTGATTTTATTCAATATGAAAGAGACCTTGCAAAATAAACAGAAATTTTCGTTCGGATTACTAAAGATTTCGAAGCAAGATGTTTTTGCAAAAGAAGCTTTGCCAGCGGCATTGATTACGTTTCTTTCGTATGTTGCTTATGGTTCTATATTGACATTAATTCCAGATTGGACCGAACATTTAGGTTTTCAAAATAAAGGCGTTTTCTTTATCGTATTTACAATATCATCTATGATGGTTCGTTTCTTTGCAGGTAAGATATCTGACCAAAAAGGGCGTGTGTTGGTGATAAAATTAGGCTTAGTTTTATTGATTATTGCATTGGTACTTTTGGCTTCTATTGATGCAAAAATAGGGTTGATTTTAGGAGGTTTGATGTATGGCATTTCAACCGGAATTCTTTCTCCTGCACTAAATGCATGGACAATAGATTTTAGCAAACCTGATGAACGTGGAAAGGCAATGGCAACGATGTATATTGCGTTGGAAGCGGGGATAGGATTTGGAGCATTGTGCGCGGGTTGGTATTTTCAGGATTATTTGGATCGTATTCCGATGGTGATTTATGTTTCGGCATTTATTTGTCTTTTGGGAACCATTTACATGCTGAAATTTAAGAATAAGCCTCAAACAATTTAATTGAAAGAAATGAAAGCAGAATTATATCAATTTATAGCACAACAAATCGACGATAAGATAACGTATTTGAATGGTTTGATTGACGATTTACGTGCTTCAAACAACGATACTAAAAGTAGTATGGGTGATAAGTATGAAACGTCGCGCGAAATGATGCAACAGGAAATTACTCGAATTCAAAATCAATTGAATGAAGTTTTAATTCAGCAAGACGTGTTTTCTAAAATAAAAATTGTGGAGAACAAAACCATTGGTTTAGGTAGTTATGTTGAAACTACGATGGGAAATTTCTGTATGGCGTGTAGTTTTGGGGAAATTATTTTCGAGAATAAAAAGATTTTTGTTCTATCAACTCAAACCCCTTTGGCTAGAATCTTAGTTGGGAAATCGGAAAAAGATTCGTTCGAAATGAATGGAAAGTCGTTTCAGATTATGAAAGTTGATTGATAATTTTGAATGAAAATATGTGAACAATATCCCCTTGAGGAGATTATAGAGGTGTTTTTTTGAATGCTAAATTTAACGGAATTTAGCCTGACCATAAATAAAAATATATCTTTTAAGGATGTCGTAAAGAAGTCAAAATCAAAAATAAAAAAAGGACGTAGTTGCGGTACGTCCTTTTTAATTGAAAAGTATGTATTAGAATTGTGCGGCTTCCGTACTTTCGGCCATTGCCGTAGTAGACGAAATGCCTTGTTGCACTGTGTTTTGTACGTAATCGAAATATTGTGTTCCTACAAAAGATTGGTGTTTTACAGCTGCAAAACCTTCTTCTTGTAACGCAAATTCTCTTTCTTGTAATGCCGAATATCCCGCCATTCCTTTGGCTTTGTAAGCACGTGATAACTCGAACATAGAGGTATTCATCGCATGAAAACCAGCTAAAGTGATAAATTGGAATTTGTATCCCATTTCAGCTAAATCTTCGCGAAATGTTTCCATTTGAGCTTCTGTTAAATGTTTTGCCCAGTTAAATGAAGGTGAACAATTATAAGCTAACATCTGATTTGGATATTTTTCTCGAATTGCTTGTGCAAATTCTCTTGCCATTCCAAGATCTGGATTAGATGTTTCCATCCAAATTAAATCAGCATAAGGCGCATAGCTTAAACCTCGATTAATTCCTTGTTCCAAACCATTTCTCACATTGTAAAAACCTTCAGAAGTTCTACTTCCTTGTATAATAAAAGGTTGATCTCTTTCGTCAATATCCGAAGTAATCAAATTCGCAGCTTCTGCATCAGTTCTGGCAACCAATAGAGTAGGAACGCCGGAAACATCTGCTGCTAAACGCGCTGCAACCAATTTGTTAATCGCTTCTTGTGTCGGAACTAAAACTTTTCCACCAAGATGACCACATTTTTTGGCTGATGATAATTGATCTTCGAAATGAACGCCAGCAGCACCAGCTTCTATCATTTGTTTCATCAATTCATAAGCATTCAAGTTTCCTCCAAATCCAGCTTCTGCATCGGCAACAATTGGTACCATATAATCAATGTTTCCTTGACCTGTTACAGATTGTATTTCATCGCGACGACGCAACGCATTGTTAATACGTTTTATCACCATCGGAACCGAATTGGCTGGATACAATGATTGATCTGGGTACATTTCTGCCGAAAGATTTGCATCTGCAGCAACTTGCCATCCCGAAAGATAAATTGCATCCAAACCAGCTTGCACTTCTTGTATGGCTTGATTACCATTCAAAGCGCCTAAACCCGCCATAAATGCCTTCGAATTTAAGCCTTCCCAAAGTTTCTTAGAACCTAATCTTGCTAAAGTGTAATCGATGTCCAAAGAACCTCTTAATCGAATTACATCTTCTGCTGAATAAGGACGAACAATGTCTGTCCAGCGTGGATTAGTTTCCCAATCCTGCCGAATCTTCTGAATTCTTTCTTGATTGCTCATAATTGTGTTTTTTGTGTTTTGTTTATGAATGTGTGTTGTGTGTGTATTTCTTTTTGTGTGTGTCTGGTTATAAGGGCTTAATCAATATACTTATAGGCTTCTAATGTTAAAAATTCGGTAAACTTGTGCGATAAAACTAATTCGTCAAAGATTGAAATAGCTTCTTCAAATCTTCCGTTCAAATAGTTTTCCTCACCAACTAATTCTTTTATTTTTTGAACCTCTTCGGCTCTTAATTTTTTGTATTTGTCACTATTAAATTCGCATCCGTTTTCTAACGTAATCGACTGGCTTAACCATTGCCAAACCTGCGTACGAGAGATTTCTGCTGTTGCTGCGTCTTCCATTAAGTTATATAAAGCTGCGGCACCTTTTCCAGATAACCAACTTTCGATGTATAAAATTCCGACATTAATATTGTCTCTAATTCCTTGTTCTGTAACTGTTCCTTTTGGCAATTCTAACAAAGCCTCGGCAGTTGTTACAACATCTTCTCGCTTATTGTCAATTTGATTAGCTTGTGGCATATATTCGTCAAAAATATCTTTTGCGACTTTTACCAAAGCAGGATGCGCAACCCACGTTCCATCGTGTCCATTTTTTACTTCGCGAAGTTTATCATTCTTCACTTTTTCAAAGGCAATTTCATTGGCTTTTTCATCATTCTTAATCGGAATTTGAGCAGCCATTCCACCAATTGCATGTATGTTTCGTTTATGACAACGTTGAATAACTGCTTGCGAATATGCAGCCATAAAAGGCGAAGTCATCGTAACTTGTGAACGATCTGGAACAATAAAATTTGGGTGTTTCTTAAATTTTTTGATATAAGAAAATATATAATCCCAACGACCGCAGTTAAGGCCTGCGATGTGGTCTTTTAATTCGTAAATAATTTCATCTAACTGAAAAGAAGCTGTTATAGTTTCGATCAAAACTGTAGCTTTAATCGTAGCTTGTGGAATGTTTAAATAATTTTGTGCGAAAACAAAAACATCGTTCCACCAGCGTGCTTCTAGGTGATGTTCTAATTTAGGAAGATAGAAATAAGGCCCACTTTGCTTGGAAAGTAACGTGTGTGCATTATGGAAAAAATATAAACCAAAGTCAAATAGTGAGCCTGATATTTCTTGTTTATCTATTATGATATTCTTTTCATTCAAATGTAAACCTCTCGGTCTTACAAGCAAGACAGCAGTTTTTTCGTTTAATTGATACTTTTTTCCATTATTTTCCAATGAAATAGTACCATTTACTGCATCTCTTAAATTTTGTTGTCCTTGAAGATTGTTATCCCACGTTGGAGAATTGCTATCTTCAAAATCGGCCATAAATGTTTTAGCGCCAGAATTTAACGCGTTAATTACCATTTTACGGTCAACTGGACCAGTTATTTCAACGCGTCTGTCTTGTAAATCAGCTGGAATAGGAGCTGCTGTCCAATCCCCATTTCTGATTTCTTTTGTTTCTGACAAAAAAGTTGGAAAATTACCCAAATCAAAAAAGATTTGTCTTTCTTGTCGATTCGCCAAAAGTTCTAAACGTCTTTCATTGAAATTTTTGTGTAAAGCTGTTAAAAATTTAACTGCTTCGGTTGTCAAAACATCTGGATAACTATCCAGCTTATTCTGCGATAATTTTAATTCACTTGTAATAGTATCCATTTTTTGTGTTTTTGTTGTAATTTTGGTTTTGGTTATTCGAGCGGAATTTTACTTTCAGCGAACGTTCGCTAAATTATAAAAATTCGTTTACATTTACCAAATATTTTTGAAAAAATTATGCAAGAAGAATACATTAAATTAATTTTTGGGTTAAAACTAAAACAAGTTAGAACGGCTAAAGATTTGTCATTGTTTAAGTTATCTAAGCTAACTGGACTTTCGAAATCGTATTTGAATGAGATCGAAAAAGGTAAAAAATATCCAAAAACTGATAAAATTGTTGCTCTTGCCGAAGCGTTGGAAATTCCTTACGATGAGATAGTTTCATTAAAATTGGATAAAAATTTAGCACCAGTCGCTGAGATTTTACAATCAAATTTATTACAAGAAATTCCTTTGGAACTCTTCGGAATTGAAGAAAGAGATTTAATTGAGATCATTTCTAACGCACCAATGAAGGTAAATGCATTTATTTCTACGTTGATTGAAATAGGTAATAATTACAATCTTACGCGCGAAAGTTTTTTCTTGGCTTCGTTGAGGTCTTTTCAGGAAGCAAATGATAATTATTTTCCTGAAATTGAAAAATCAGCAAAAAGTTTTTTACAAGAATATTTGATTGAATCTGAAGATTTTGTAAAAAATGAAACGATGGAAGAAATTCTGAAAGAGGAATATAATTATACCATTCTTTATGAAGATTTCACTTCTTTAGGAGGGAAGGATTTAGCGAAATTGCGTTCTATTTTTATCAAAGAGAAAAAACTTTTGTATATCAATATCAATTCTGATAATGATCAAAAACGATTTATTCTGGCGAAAGAATTAGGCTATAATTACCTTGATTTGAAGGAGCGTTTGTATACATTTTCGTGGGCAAGTTTCGATAATTTTGATCAATTGTTAAACAATTTTTATGCATCTTATTTTGCTGGAGCGTTGTTGTTACCAGAAGAAAAATTGTTGAAGGATATGCAGAATTTGTTTGCTATAGAGCATCATGATTTGTCTAAATTTCAAGAAATTCTTGGAAAATATACCGAATCTCCTGAGACGGTTTATCAACGAATGACAAATTTGTTACCCAAACATTTTAATATTCGTGATTTGTTTTTCTTGCGTTTGTCAGCAAAAGTTGGCTCAAATTCATATAAATTAACGAAAGAACTTCACCTTAATCAACAACAATCGCCACAAGCAAATGAAACGGATGAGCATTATTGTCGTCGTTGGGTTTCGTTAAATGTTTTGAAAGAATTGGAAAAACATCAAGATGATCATCATGAGATTTCTGCACAAATTTCGTTGTATCCGTTCAATAATAATCAAAAATATTATGTAATTTCTTCAGCAACGAAAGATCCATTCAATCCAAATTATTTAAGAAGCGTAACGATAGGTGTGTTGTACAAATCAGCACAACGTAAAATTAAATTTATGAATGACCCATCAATTCCTGTAAAAGAAGTTGCGGTTACATGCGAAAATTGTGGGATGAAAGATTGTGCAGAACGTGTTGCTGAACCAATTCGTTTTGAAAAAGATATCCGAAATAAACGATTAAATGTTACGATTAATGATTTTATAAAAGAGCAGAGTAAGTAATATTGTCTACCATAAAATAAAAAGGAAAACTTGTTTCAAGTTTTCCTTTTTTTATGTTTAATCTAAATATTCTAATCTATTTTCAATTAATATTACATAATGTTGAAGCGAAAATGTGTTTCCTCTTTCTATGGTTGTGCTATCAAAATTACGGTATTGTAATTCGTCAAATAATGTTTTGACATAACATCTTCTTGCAGAATTCCAAGAACTGTTTCCTACATTTTGATTAAAGCGATCGACTAATTCGTTGTCAGTTAATTCACGGAATAATACGACAAATTCATTTTTTAGATTTTCCATTGTTTTAATTTTTTAATGATAAAAACAACAGGATAGAGTGGAGAATAACCTTTTATTTTGGCGTTTGCCCTCATTCTATACCACCGTAGCGTGGTTTTGGCTCGGTTGGTGTTCTGACTTTTCAGAAACTCCTGATGATTGATAGAGTAAATGTAGGAATAAATTTTTAAAACAAAAAAAGGAACTCAAAAAAAGTTCCTTTTCAATATTTTTATTCGCTTAATTCTAACCAACGAAATTCTTTTTCTTCTAATTCGTTTACAATTTTTTGAAGTTCCTCTCCAATAGTTGCGATTTTGTCATAACCTAAATTTGGGTCGGAAAGTAAATTCGTTAATTCTTCTTTTTTGGCTTCAAGAATTGGTAAAGATTTATTAATTTCTTCTAATTCTCGTTGTTCTTTAAACGATAATTTTTTTGGTTTTGTCTCTACAACTTTCTCTTTCGATTCAACTTTTTCCTGAATAACGATTTCTTTTTCAATCTTTTTATCGTCAGTTACAGGCTTGTTTTTATTCTCGATGTGATATTCTGTATATGTTCCCATATAACGAGAAATTTTTCCTTCGCCTTCAAAAATCATCAATTCATCGACCACCTTATCCATAAAATATCTATCGTGGGAAACAACTAATAAACAACCTTGATATTCTTCTAAGAAACTTTCAAGAACCGTTAAAGTAGGTAAATCTAAATCGTTTGTTGGCTCATCAAGAATCAAAAAGTTAGGATTTTTGTACAAAATTGCTAATAATTGCAGACGTTTTTTCTCTCCACCACTCAACTTTGAGATGAATGTATGTTGTTGTTCTGGCGTAAATAAAAACATTTCTAAGAATTGTTCTGCACGCATTTCTTTTCCATTAGAAAGAGGGAAAAAATCTGCAATATCTTTCACAAACTCAATGACACGTTCGTCGCCTTTAAATTCTATTCCATCTTGTTTAAAGTGTCCGATATTTAAGGTTTCTCCACGTTCAATTGTTCCAGAATCCATAGTTTCGATTCCTTCTAACATTTTTAAGAAAGTGGTTTTTCCAACACCATTTTTTCCGACTAAACCAATTTTTCCACCACGAGCGAATATATAAGAGAAATCATCTAAAATTTTCTTTTGACCAAATGCTTTCGAAACATGTTCCATTTCGATGATTTTTTGACCCAAACGCGTCATCACCATTTCTAATTTTACTTGTTGATCGACAATTTTATGTTTAGCCACTTTTTCAGTATCATAAAACGCATCAATACGAGATTTAGACTTTGTTGTACGCGCTTGTGGTTGACGACGCATCCATTCAATCTCTTTACGATAAAGGTTTTTCGCTTTGTCAATTGTCGCATTTTGATTTTCGATACGCAATGCTTTATTCGTAATATAAGTTTCGTAATTTCCCGAATGTACATACAATGTTTTGTCCTCCATTTCGAGAATTTTGGTACAAATTGCATCTAAGAAATAACGATCGTGCGTAACCAAAATCAATGTTTTGTTTTCTTTGTTCAAGAAATATTCAAGCCATTCCACCATTTCAATATCCAAATGGTTGGTAGGCTCATCCAAAATCAAAAGAACATATCCAGTTTCGAAACTTAAATCAATCAAAAATTTTGCTAAAGAAATACGTTTTCGCTGACCTCCAGAAAGTTTTCCAATTTTTTGCTCCAAGAAATCAATCTTCAATTTTGATAAAATTTCCTTGATTGTTGGTTCAACTTTCCATGCATCTAAAACATCCATTTTTCCCATTAAATCAATTAAATCAGGATTTGTTGGATCATTTTCGATCATGTTTTCATATTGACGAACAATATCTAAAACTTCATTCGAATGATTGAAAATATATTCTTCACTTTTTAAATTTTCGTCAAAGTCATCACTTTGATCTAACATCAAAATTTTAACACCTTTATTTGGGCGAACTTCGCCAGAATCAGCCGTTTCTAATCCAGCTAAAATTTTAAGTAAAGTAGATTTCCCACTTCCGTTTTTTGCTACGAATGCGATTTGGTCTCCTTCATTCACATGAAAATTTACATCTTCAAACAAAGTTCGGATTCCATATGATTTGGTTAGATTTTCAACTGTAAGAAAATTCATGGTTTATTATCTGTTTTGTAGTTAAAAAAAGATGCTAAATCTTTTCTGTTCCGATTTGTTTCATCGATTGTTTAGCTTTTCTTATTTTAACGATTAGAATAGCCAAAGATAAGATAAAGCAAATACTTCCTATTACAATTAGATTATTTAAATGTGGTTGAATTAACGCAGGATCGCCTTTTTCGATGAAAAGTATTCGGAATATTTTCAAATAATGTGTTAATGGAATGCAATCTGCAATTGCTTGAATCCATTTTGGCATTTGACTTAAAGGCCATGTAAATCCACTTAAAATAAAACTTGGTGTTGCAACAACCATCAAAACTTCGGTTGCTTTTAATTGGCTTGGAAGGAGAATGCTGACTAAAAATCCTAAAAAACAAACGGCTAAAATAAATGCAAGAGAAGAAGTGAAGAATGGCCAAAATTCGGTCTCTAATTTCATGTCATAAAACATTCCGAACCAGTAATACAGCATATATATAAATACTGACATAAATAAATAAGGGAAAGTTTTGACGAATAAAATGGTAAAAGGATTGGATGATTTTAAGATCAATTCATTAAATGTCCTATTCTCAAATTCTGAAGCAAATGAAAGTGCTAAACCTAATAATAAAACCTGTTGTAATACGGTTAATAAAACACCTGGAAGCATAAAATATAAGTAGTTTCCACTTCTGATATTTTGACGAATCATCGTTGATTTGAATGGTTCGTAGCTTTGTGTTGCAATATATTCAGGAACGCCTTGTTTCCGAGCTGTTTCTATCGAAATTCCGGCTTTCATTGTTGTTAAAACTGTCGTAATTGCGATTGCCGCTGTATTAGAAGTTAACGTGTTTGAAGCATCTACAAAATAAGCGATTTCGGGTAATTTTTTTTGTTGTACATCAGATTGAAAGTTTCGAGGAATAACAACCACAACTTCAGCTCCGATTGCTAAAGCTTTATTCTTAGAATCAAACGTTGAAGGTAAAACTTCAGCAACTTTCACCGATTCATTTTCATCTAACATCTGAATAATTTTCTGACTTGTCGTCGTATGATCTTCATCTACAACAATAATTGGTAAATCGGTTACATTCCCTTTTTTATAAACATTTCCGATCAGAACACCATACATAATAGGTGCTCCCAAGAATAAAATTGGTAAAACAGGATTCTTGAAGAAAAGTTTGAATTCTCGTATAATTAAATGAAAAATCGTTTTCATCAGAATTTATTTAGCATTAAGATCTAAAACTACATTTGCTTTTGTCAATAGTTGAGTAGCTTGTTTATAGTCAACAGGAACAACTTTCACTTCATATTGCGATTGTTGTTGATCAATATCAGGATAAGCAGTCGAAATATTTGCATACGAATTAAGCACTTTTATCGAAACAATTTTACCTTTCAAAACCATATTATTTTTATAAGGAACTTTTAAATTGACGATTTGATTTTTTTGCAATTGTCCGATTTTATTCTCAGGAATTGTAAATCTAAAAAATGTAGTTTCTTCCAAAATCCCGTTTGCAATAGAATATCCAGCCAAAGCTAATTCTCCAACTTTTAGATTAATTGTTTCAACCGTCATATCTTGTGGTGCTTTGATGTGTCTTTCCGCCTCAGCAACATCTACTTCTTGCAAAGCTCCCAAAGCACGCTCTTTTTGTCCCAAAGCCATTCGTTGTTGTTCTACACGCGCTCCATTTTCGGCATCAGCTAATTCCGCTTTTGCAGCTAAATATTGATTTTTAGCACCTTGATATTTAGCATAAACTTCATCATAACTTTGTTGCGGAACAAGACTATCTCGAAGCATATTTTTTAGTCTATGATTTGATTTTTCTGCATAATCTAATTGTTCTTTCAAACCAGCAACTTTTGCACGCAATTGTTTCAATTGATTATCTGTAGCACCTTTTTTTGACATTTCGTATTGAGCTTCGGCAGAATTTACAGCACCTTCTGCTTGACTTTTCTTCGCATCAACTTCTGGTAACTGTAAGACAAAAAGCGTTTGTCCTTTTTTTACTTCATCACCTTCGTGAATTAATATTTGATCTATTTTTCCTGGAATTTTTGTTACAACGCTAATTTGATCGCGCTCAATTTTACCTTGAAAAATAGTTTGCTCTTCTTTTCTATTTTCCTTGTCAGATGATTTACAATTTGTAAAAAGTATTAATCCGCTTAAAGCAAAAATATAGGATAATTTATTTTTCATGATTTTAATTTGATAATTTATTAAATAATTCTCCAGAAGTTTGAAGTAATTCGTAGGTTTTAGAGCGTTGATCCAAGATTTGAGCATAATAACCTAGATTGGCTTTGTAATAATCATTTTCAGCAGCCAAACGTTCGGTTACATCTATTAATCCTTCTTGAAATCGTCTTGAAGCGATTTCTAAATTATTTGTTGCAATGGTATTTTGTTGATTATTTACTTTCAATTTTTCAGTAGAAGTTTCGTAATCAATTTTGTTTTTACTTAATAATAAATTCAGTTTTTCTTGGGAATCTTTTAACTTGTTTTCATTTATTAAAATGTCAGTTTTCGCTTGTGCTAATTTATTTTTATGTTGTCCGCCATCCAATAATTCCCATTTTGCGCCAATACCAATCAAAATATTAGGAAACATCGAAAATTGGTTCATTTTCAAATTAACATCACCTAATATATCAACATCTTTTAATTTGAAACGACTTCCAAAAATTGACGTATAATTGGTGTTCGCGAATGCAAAAACTTGTGGTAAGTGTGAACCTTTTTCTTTTTGATATATAAATTCGTAAGCTTTCACAGAGTGTTCAAGTGCTTTCAACTCTTTTTTATTTTCTAAAGTATAACTTGAAGCAAGAATGTCAATTGGCGCTAGTTCGTATTGAATTTGTTGAAGATCTTGTTCAGACAGATGCGTTAAAGTTTCTAATTTTTTGTACAGTAATTGTCGATTACCATTCAGTTCTACTTGTCGAGCTTCTAATTCTAGCATTGCTAATTTTATTTTTTCACGATCGTATGGAATAGCTAAACCATTTTGAATTGCCTTTTGAACTTTAAGATGCTCTTTATCCAAGCGTTTTGCAGAATTTGAAATTAATTCTTCTACTTTGACCAATAACATCAATTGATCATAGGTTTGTAAGATATCTTTGGTTATAGTTTCTTTTTCGGCTTCTTTCAAATAATCTAAAGCAGTACTTTTTTCCTGAATAGCATTCAAAGCATTTGGAATTTGTAATCCCGAAAATATAATTTGAGTAGCGTTAATTCCGACAGTAAATAATCCTGCTGAGGTATTGAATTTTTGATTACCCGAAAACAATTCTGTGGACAAAATATCGATTGATTTGGTTGGAATATCGATGATTCCGTTCGAGTTTAGATAACCACCCAGTGCAATTGCAGATAAATTTGGTTGTCGTTTACCTTTTACTTCGTCATATTGGTAATTGTTTTTTTCGACTTCCAGTTGTTTATTTTTTAATTCATAACTTGACTCAATCGCTTTTTCAACAGGCAATCGAAGTTGCGGATCAATCAATTGTTGTGCAAATCCCGAAATAGAAGTCAATAATGGAATAAAAGATAAATATCGAATAATAAGCATCCTATAATTTTAGCATAAAATTAACAAAAAATATACCATGAATAAAAGTCAATATTAGAATATCATTAAAAATAAAAATCCTGAAACTTTTTAAGGGTTCAGGACTTCCAAAAGTTGCCAAAAAAATGGCGCATAGTTCAATGTATTTAATATTTATTATCAATAATATCCAACGTTTCGTTTAATGACTCTTTCATCATTTTCTCTAAATAATCCGTCGTACTTTTATTGATTGTTTCGTCTATATACTTAGTTCCACCAATTGTTTCGCTATATTTTAAAGCATTATTTTTAAGGTCTAGAATATTAATGTAGACATATGTTTTGGCGATGTATTTCTGTTTGTTGGCAGGATCATAATCAAGACCCGATTTTACATTAATTAAAACTAAATCATCTTGATTAATCGCTTTTTTTAAATCATTAAATTTAACTTGATTTACATTTTCCTTTGTGATTAATTCATTCGGAACTAAGTTTTTATCAAATCTATCAATCATTTGATAAGTGTATTTGTTGTCGTTTAATATTTTTTCAGATTTATCACGAATTACTTTTACAATATCAAATTTAGAATTTATTTGTTTAAGCTGATTTTCAATTGATTTTGAATCAATGTTTTGATCTAAATTTTGAGAATTATGATCAAAAAAACCAAGAGAATCTATATTAATCAGAACACCAACTTTATTTACAGGAACGTCTAAAGCACTTTCGTAAGTTACCGTATTAAGTGCTAATTCTTTTGGAGCTTCTTTTTTTTGCTCGCAAGATTGGGTAAAAAACAGTACCCCAACTATAAAATAAACTAATTTTTTCATACGCTATCCTATTACCTCTTTAAAGATAGTGATTTATAATGTTTTATAATAGAATTATTCCTAATAATTTTCTTCTTCTTCATCGTCAAAAGTTTTGGCAATTTTTTCAATGTTTAAGCTTTTTGCCATTGCATCAAAAATCTCTTTATAAGTACCGTTCATTTTGTATACATCCTCATGAATTCCGTGTTCCACAACTTCGCCTTGTTTCATCACGTAGGTATAATCGGCATCGATAATTTGAGAAATACTATGCGAAATAATGATAACTGTTCGATCTTTTTTGATGGCATCCAAACTATTTTTAATCTGTTCCGTCGCAATTGCATCCAAACTTGCAGTAGGTTCGTCCAAGAAAATAATCGGCGGATTTTTGAGAAACATACGTGCTATGGCAATACGTTGCTGTTGACCACCAGATAACAATAAGGCTTTGGATTGATAAGCTTCTGGCAAATCCATAATTTGTTCATGAATATAAGCACGTTTTGCGGAATCTTCTATTTCTTCGAAAGTTGCGTTTACATTTCCATAACGAATATTTTCTTCAATCGTTCCATTAAAAATGTGATTTTTTTGTAAAACCAATCCAATATTATCGCGTAAAAATTGCGTATCATATTCTTCTAAATCAATTCCGTCAAGTAGAATTTTTCCAGAATCAGGTTGATAAAATTTATCCAATAAATTGATGACTGTACTTTTTCCCGCGCCAGATAAACCAACCAAAGCTGTAATTTTATTGGGCTGAATTGTCATGTTTATATTTTTTAAGGCTTTGTATCCATTTGGATAAGAAAAGTCAACATTTTGGATTTCGAATTTTCCTTTTAGATTTGTTGGAATGTAATTTCCAGAAGATTCTTTTTCGTCATCCGCTTTCAAAATTGCAAAGAAACTTTCGGAATATATCATCGCATCATTCATTTCATCATAAATACGATGTAGTTGACGAATAGGAGCCGAAACGTTGTTGAACAACAAAATATGGAACATAATTGCGCCAATTGTCATTTGTCCATCAAGAACCAAATATGAAGTTAAAATGATGATAATCACCACACCTAACTGCTCGATAAAGGATTTTAAACCATCAAAAAAGAAGCTTGTTTTACGTGTTTGCATTTGATTATTCGTCAATTCTTTTTGTAAATCAAGTTGTTTTTACCTTCTATATCTTCTCGGTTAAATGATTTAATTACTGTAATTGAATCAATTATGCTGATAATTCCTTGCGATTTTTGTTCACGATAACCTCTCAAATTTCGTCGCCAACCACTCAATTTTTTTGCTTGTTGTTGCGTGATAATGAAATAAATCGGAACGATACAAAGTCCAACTAATCCAACATAAAAATTAGCGTTGAACATCAAAATTAAAGCAACAATTGAATTGGCAAAAAGTGGAAGAATATCGATAAAAAAGTTTTGAACTAAACGTGTCAAACTTTCAATTCCTCTGTCAATACGGGTTTGAAGTTTTCCTGCTTGATTATCTTGATTTGTATAAAATGCCATTCTATACGTCAAAATCTTTTCGATAATGGTTTGTGCTAAATCTTGTGAAACTAAGATTCTAAGCTTTTCACCATAATATTTTTGACCAAATGTGATAAAAGCATTCAAGATTTCTTTTGTCATCAAAACAATTGAAATAAACGAAATGATTTTCAGACCTTCTTTTAATCCTTTTCCAGCTTCAACCAAACCATTTATAGAATCTACGGTATACTGTAAAATAAGGGCGTTTACCTGTGACGTAAAAGATCCAACTAAGGTTAGGAGCAAAGTTGCGACAACCAAAGAACGATAAGGTTTTACAAATGGACGTAGATTTTTAAACAGTTGAATGATTGTCATTTATTATTCTTTTAACGGTTGTTCTTTCACAAAAACGTGACCAACTTTTGTGAAATCGTAAGCAATCTCGTATAAATACTCTAATAGATCTTCAATCAGTTCAGAATCATTTTGCAAAGCCTCTGTTTCAATTTCAGTATATGCAACAGTTTTTTCTCCAAATTCTATTGTTTTAGGTAAATTTTCTGTTTCATATTCGCCATAAAGCCGAATGTTTTGTAACAATAATTGCAAAATTTTCTTCATCAATCGAATGTGTTCTGAAGTTAAAATAACAGAATTGTTTTTCTTTAAAATTTTAACTAAACCAACTGAATATGAGACAAATGACTGGTTGAAAATGGTGAATTTATTCAGTACGTTAGCATTTTCTTGTTTTCCTTTCGGTTCAGAAATTACACGCTGAAAAACTGAATTAATATTTGCCATTGCAATAAAAACATCTTTTCTAGCTAATTTATAATCTGTTGTAGAAACTTCGTTGTCAGCTAATTTTTTAAAAACCAAATAGATAAACTCATAATTTGCAATCAATGCTTTTTGAATATATTCGTTCATATTATTTTTTTCCCAAGTTGGTAAAATCAAATAACTCGAAATAAACGCCATAAATCCTCCAACAAGTGTATCAATAAAACGTTCTTGAATAATATACAATGAATCTTTTTGCGAATAAAAACTAAACGAAATAAGAATATACGCGGTTAAGTAAAATGTACCAATTGCATATTTGTGACGAATAAAAGTGTAGGCCATTAACATGAAAATAAGCATTAATGCAAATCGGATACTGTGTTGAGGTATTATCAATAATATTAAAACTCCAACTAATCCACCGCCAATTGTTCCTTTCAAACGCTGAAAGTTTCGTTTTTTTGTTACACTAAAACCAGGTTTTAAAATCACTAAAACTGTCATCAAAATCCAGTAACTATGGTAAGTCATCGGAATAATAAACGTGACACCATAAGCTAATAACATTACAATTGATGCACGAATTGCATGTCTAAAAATTGAAGATTTTAGATTCAGATGATCTTTTAATTTTCGTAAAGAATAATCAACTGTAGGTTCAAAATGTTCGGCATGATCCAGTGGATTTTTCTTTTTTTCTGTGAACGAATCATCATAGAAAAATTTATGGATAAACTCTATTTTATAAACAATTTGCTTTAGATTGATATAAATTTTAGATAAAACGATTGGTTTTTGTCCTTCTGCATATAATTCTTTGATGGCATCATCAATCTTTTTCAACTCAACTTCAAAGTCAAAAGTAGGTTGTTTAGGACGTTTGTTCGAGTTAATATGATAAGCAATCATTTTAAGCTCATGCGCTAATTTATTCATTAAATTATAGATTTTGCGCATTGCTTTTGTATCACCGTAAACTTCTCGAATTTTTACATAATCGTATTGATTTGCTGTTACATTCTCAAATATATCCACCAAATCAGAGAAAATAAACACAATCGAACGCCCAATTGGTGTCTGGTCTTTTACCAATTTTTTGTTCGAAAAAACTAATTCACGAACTAAACTTTGTTTTTCGTTAATTACAACATGTTCATCGATTAATTTTTTGATAATATCATCGTAATTTGAATCTTTATCAAACATAGAAGCCTTGATTCGAATGTATTCAGAAATATGAATCATTGTGTCAGCTAAGTTTTGCTGCGCCATACGATAAGGACGAAAGGTACTAATAGCTAGGCTAAAAATAGTGTACCAAGCTGCTCCAGCAGTCACAAAAAGTGCAATATGAAGAGGACTTAACTCATGTCGTAAATCATTCATATTCATTACCATTGACATCATAATGACCATTCCAAGCGCACTTGTACGTTGTCCCCAAACGGTTAACATGTTAGAAAAGAATACGATAAGTGTTAAACAAATACCTAGAAATATTGGGTAACTGTTAATCGTTTTGGTGAAATATGAAACAAGGAAAATCAAGAGCACGGAAAGCCACATCAGGTTTCGGCGTTCTTTAAATGGACCAGGTGTATCCGTCATGTGTGCTAAAACTGCACCAAGACTTATCGTTACACCGGCATATAAATCGCCAAACAAGCTGGCTACGATAGGCGGAATGATAATCGCTAAGGAAGTTTTTAAGCCATCTGAAAGCGCTTCTCCGTAGATAAAGTTTTCAATTTTATTGATGATTTTCAAGTGTAATTTTTTAAGGTTGAAAATTGTTGTATAAAATTAACACAACTTTTTTCGAAACCCAACTAAACTCGTGAAGTTTTTAGAATATGAAACCCATCAATGCTTTGAGTAAAAATTAAAGTTGTTGTACCGCCATCAATAATTTTGAATTTTTTCTTGATAACGTCTATTGGCTGATTGTAATTTTTGACTAATAAATTCGCTTT
Source organism: Empedobacter sp. R132-2 (assembly GCF_030324375.1). NCBI lineage: Bacteria > Pseudomonadati > Bacteroidota > Flavobacteriia > Flavobacteriales > Weeksellaceae > Empedobacter > Empedobacter sp. R132-2. Next base: position 8,018 of record NZ_JACAGG010000033.1, on the reverse strand, counting down.
TGTTTTTAGAATTTCTTTTTTTTGATTTTTAATTTCTTCTTCAATCAAGTAAATTTTTCCAGGAAAATTCTCTAAAAGTTCATTCGAAGTATACAAATGAGTATTCTGATGAAGTTTATGAAGATTGAATTTTTCGCTCAATAATTTGAAAGCACCAGTTTTTAGAATCGCAACATTTGGTTCGTAAATATAACGTTGAATTCCTCCAAAACTTGCATTCGCACTATATTCTTCTTCAAAATGAAAAGAAAATTCGGATTGATTATTTTCTAAATTAACAGCTTTTATCAAAGGGTTTTTTGTTGAAGAATTTTTATCTAAAATGATTAGAAAATCTTTCACTTCATTTTTTAATGCAACAATGTGTATTTCAAAAATTGAATCAATTTGTTGTAGGGTAGAAGTGATGTCTAATAAAGGCGAAAGCTTGATGATAATTTTCTCTGTTTTTTCGAAAAAAGTTGGAATCCATTCTAAAATATTTGGCTCTAAATTTTCCAAAATAAATTTTCTTCCGCTCGAATTTCTTCTTGCTGGATCGAGATAAATAACATCAAATTTTAAAGTAGGATTTTCTTCAAAAAAAGACTGAAAAGTTCCTGTATAGGTTTCTAAATTTGGCGCTAAAATTTTAGCATTATGTTGTACAATCTCACTCAATTCAGGATTTTGTTCGATGTGATATACTTTGTCAAAATTCTTTGCAAAAGCCATGGTGTCAATTCCAAAACCTGCGGTTAAATCAATCAAATTTTTTCCTTTAACTAAAGTTGATTTATAATTTGCTGTAGCTTCCGAACTTGCTTGTTCCAAATTAATTGAAGGTGGAAAATAAATGTTTTCTGTTGAATAAAGTGTTGGAAATTTATGTTTTGAAACTTGAATTCCTTTCAATTGTTGTGCAATTTCAGCAGAAGAAATTTCTTCAAACAACGATTTTTTCAAACCTATAGATTTGATGTCTTCATGTTCGATTATTTTCAGATAATCTTGAAATTCTTTTGTTAAAATAGTTGGATTCAAAATGTTATTTTTTAGTCATTTTAGTATTTGCTACAATATCACCTAAACGTTGACTTTCTTTGGAGTTATTTATAATTAAAATTCCAATTAATCCACCGAAAATAAAATAATCTATAGGATCGAAAAGATGACGAATAAAAGATTGCGAAAAACTAATTGGTTTTTCTGTTTTAGCATTTACAGGTTGCAAATTTAGGATTAAATGACCTAAAGTTCCATGTAAAATAACTTCAATTACTACAAAATAAACTAGCCAAAAGATAAAAATAGGTAAAGCATTTATTCCGTTTACATTATAACTTCCGTCATTTGCTAAAGCTCCAAACTTATAAATATAAAGCGCTGCAATGATTATAAATAGTGCGTAATCAATATATCCCGCTATAAATCGTTGAAAAATGTTTTTATTAGATTTCATAATTTTATATAAAACAAAACTTTATTAAACACAAAACTTCAGTATCCATTACAGCTACTGAAGTTTCGATTATATTGTTGAGTTCTTTTAATGAAATTGGCATCCAATTCATGTAAAAACTATTTTTTTTCCTCTTTTTCTGCCAAACGAGTTGGAACAATCGGAACAAAAAGTGCTTGTTTTACCACTTTTTCTTTTGGCGATTTCTCAATCACATCTGCAGGGTTTCTAAATTTGTTTACACCAATTAATTTAATGGTTTGCTCATCGAAATCTTTTTGCTCTTTTTTCGCGCTTGTGTAAATAAAATCTTGAATAGTTTCATTTTGTAAAGCATTTACAAAACCTCCTACATTTTGTATTGTTTTAAACAATTCTAACGCATTTTCAGCCATTTGATTTGTCAAACTTTCGATGTAGAAAGAACCAGCAGCAGGATCAGTAAATTGATTCAAATAAGATTCTTTTTGTAACAATAATTGTTGTTTTGCGGCTAATTCTAATCCAAAATCAGACTCTTTATTAACTTCATCATATGATCCAACAAAAATAGCGTCACTTGATCCGAAGATAGCCGAAGAAGCTTCTATTGTAGAGCGAATAACGTTGTTGTAAATATCTAATTTAGATTTATTGCGATCGGATGTTGAAGTGAAAATAAATGCTTCACTTTCTTTATTATATTGCTCCAAAATCATTTTCCATAAAAAGCGAAATGCTCTTAATTTCGCAACTTCGAAGAAATAATTACTTCCAACAGCAAATTTAAAATAAATTTTGTCCGCAATATCAGCTCCAAAATTTTCTAAATATTCTACTGCATGTGCAAGTGTAATCGCAATTTGTTGAACATGATTTGCTCCAGCATTTTGATAAACATCTCCTTGAATTGAAATTACTTTTTCGAAATTTTTCAATGCCAAAGCTTCTTTCACCAATTCTTTTGATGCTTTTTCTGAATCATTTTGCCAAAGTCCATTCTGTGCCAAATATCCATAAATATCTAAATCTAAATATTTCAGATTTGGAAGATTTTCAAGCGATTTTAAATCAGAAGTTCCATTATATTTAATAAATAAATCTAGATAATTAGGAAGTTCTAACGATGAATCAATTTGATTTTGATTAATCAAATATCCATACAAAAAGCTGTAATCTTGGTTTTTATTTCCAGTATATTTCGAAATAATTTTCCAATCTTTTGAGGATTTTGGTAATGGTTGTACAGCCGAATAATCGACATCATCCTTTGTATATAATGGTTTTACATTTATTTGATCGTTCGTTCCCCAAACCAAAGTTTCATTATATTCTAAACCTTTTAGCTCGACTTGAACTTTATTTTTCCATTCTTTTTCAGAAATAGAATCAAAATTTTCAAATAACTTACTCATTTTCTTTATTTTGCGGCTTCGTAACTTTTTCTTGCTGAATGATAAAAATATCTTCATCATCTTTTTTCAAGAAATGCTTTTCTCTTGCAATCCTTTCAATTTCAGCAGGATTACTATTTAGTTGATTTAATTTTTCAGACTCAGTATCCAAGTGTTCTTGGTAATATTGTTGATCAACTTCTAATAATTTGATTTGTTTATCCAACTCGCGATGTACGAAAAAAGAATTTTGGTCGAAAAAAATCATCCAAACAGCAAACGCAACCGTTAGAACAAAGTAACGATTCCAAACAAATTTGAATACACGTGTATCCTTAATTTTTCTTTTCGGTACTTCTGGTGTAAGTTCTTTGTCAAAGATTTCTTCCGATTTTTCTTTCATTATACAGTAGTTTTCGAGTTGAGTTTTTCTTTAATTACAGTTGATAAAACTTTGATTGCGACAGAATTTTTCTTTTTCATATTCGGAATAATAATGTCTGCATAGTTTTTAGATGGTTCTATAAATTGCTGATGCATAGGTTTTAACGTTTTTTGATAACGTGTTAAAACTTCGTCTAAATCGCGCCCACGTTCTTGTATATCACGGCGTACGCGACGAATTAAACGTTCGTCAGAATCTGCATGAACAAAGATTTTTACATCAAATAAATCGCGTAAATCTGGGTCAGTCAATACCAAAATTCCTTCTACAATAATAACCGATTGTGGATGTGTTAAAATCGTTTCTTCCTTGCGACTATGCGTAATAAACGAATAGACAGGTTGTTCTATTGATACGCCATTTTTCAATAAAGCGACATGTTCTTTTAGTAATTCGAAATCAATTGATCTTGGGTGATCAAAATTGATCTTAGAACGTTCATCAAAAGATAATTCAGGATGATCTTTATAATAATTATCTTGAGAAATAACGATAACGCTTTCCGCGTTAAGATCTCTTAAAATATTATTTACAACAGTTGTTTTTCCCGAACCTGTTCCTCCTGCAATTCCTATTACTAGCATTTTTGTTTTATTATTTTTTTTAATTTCGTTTGATGTTTCCATTGCAAGAGTTCTCGTAAAATTTCCTTAAAGATAAAATTTTCCTATCAGAAATTAAAATAAAAAGAAATCGATTCTTGCAAAATTTTAAATGTTGTCGTGAAGAAGTTTTGGTTGATTGATTTTGAGAAAAGAAATAATTATCGATGCATTTAAAAAATGATTGATTTATTATTCGATTATTTAGATGTAACTCAAACATTTAGGTTTATTTATACAAAAAAAGTACTTTGCAGTACTTGGTTTCTCTTAATCGGATGCAAAGGAAAGAAAAAAATATAAAAACTTTATCTTTTTTATCATTATATTTATAAGATCAGAACTATTATAAAATACTAAACTATGAACGATTTAATCTCAATGTCTACTATTTTTTCGTTATTTCTCGGAATAGGATTAGCCGCTGCTGCTGGTTTTCGGATTTTTCTTCCCTTATTTATATTGAGTTTAGCTGTCAAATTTGCAGGAAGTTTTATTAATCTCGACGAAAATTGGATGTGGGTTGGGAGTACACCAGCTCTTATAACACTTGGTGTAGCGATGTTAGTGGAAATTGGAGCTTATTATATTCCAATTATTGATAATTTGTTGGATACGATTGCGGTTCCCTTAGCTGGAATTGCAGGAACAATAGCGGTTGGAATTACGATGCCAGAAATGAACGAAGTTGCAACTTGGGCTTTGGCGATTATAGCAGGAGGAGGAACTGCGGCTGCGATTAGCGGTACAACTGCTGCTGCAAGAGCTGTTTCGACCACCACAACTGCGGGAGCTGGAAATTTTTTGGTTAATACAGGTGAAACGTTTAGTTCTATTGTATTAAGTATTACGGCAATTGTATTGGCTCCTTTGGCGTTTATTTTTGTACTGATTATTTTATATGTGTGTTATAGAGCATATAAAAGTGTTAGAAAAAAAGGTGATCAGTTATTGGCGGAAGAATTGTGAAAGAGTGAAGAATTGAATATATAAAAGAGCTAAATTATTAGCTCTTTTTTTTTGTTATATATTAGTATTTCAAGTTTTTCTTTTTAAGTAAATATTAATTCAAAAATATTTAGAATAAGATTAACTAGAAGTTAAGTTTATAATATAGAAAAAGTCTTGTAATTTTTTTACAAGACTTTTTGAAATATAAATTATTCCTTCTCTTTCACTATTGGTCTTATTAGACCTTCTTGCGCAACGCTACAAATTAGTTCACCAGAACGATTGAATAAATTTCCTCGTGTAAAACCTCTTGTATCATTTGCACTTGGAGATTCAACATTAACTAATATCCAATCATGCAAATTTGGTTCTCGGTGAAACCAAATTGAATGATCTAAGCTGGCCATTTGTGTGTTTCCAAAGTGAGCTTTAGAAGCATGAGGTTTTATTGCTGTTGATAATAAATTGTAATCAGAGCTATACGCAATTAATTGCTGAATAATTGGTAAAGGTAAATCCTCTGGAACATCATTAAAAGTTAACCAAACATTACTAAAATTAGGATAATCTTTTTTCTCAAAAGGATTCACAAATTCAACAGGTTTAAAATCTAACGGACGCTCTGCTAAGACAAATCGCATAATTGATTTTGGTAAAACTGAACCAAATTGTTCTGCTACATCATTCCAGCTCATTAATTCTTCAGGAGGCGTTACAACAGGCATTTTTTCTTGATGCTCGTAACCTTCTTGCTTCAACTGAAAGGAACAAGCCATTACAAAAATAGGCACACTGTCTTGCTTTGCTGTGACAACACGTGTACTAAAACTTCCTCCATCACGAAGATTTGCTACTTCAAAATAGATAGGTTTTTCTAAATGTCCAGGTAAAATAAAGTAGGAGTGAAGGGAATGGCAAAAACGATCTGAAGGAACAGTTTGATACGCAGCATGCAAAGCTTGGCTTACAACTTGTCCTCCAAAAACATTTGGACTTCCCATAAAAGAACTTTTCCCTTCGAATAAATTTTCTTCTAATTTTTTGAGAGAAATTAATTCGATGAGTTCTTGAGTAGTTTTCATTATTAAATTTAAAATTTCAAATTATTTAATTTCTGCACATTTTGTTCTAATGCACATTTATATTCATTTTTCATTCGATAGACTAATTCTTCGGTTGAAATAATATCATGAATTCCAGAAACTCCGTGTCCAGCAGACCAAATGTCTTTCCATGCTTTATGTCCATCGCCTCCAATTAATTTCGAAAAATCTTCTTCTTTCTTTTCGTCTAAATCAATTCCAGAATGTATAATACTTGGTTTCAAGAAATTTGCATTTACACCAGAAATTCCATCTGTATAAATCACATCTTCGAAAGTAGAATCGACTAACATTGTTTTATAATCTTGATTCGAAGAGGCTTCTTTTGTCGCGATAAAACGAGTTCCGATGTATGCAAAATCAGCACCCATATTTTCAGCTGCTAAGATATCGTTTCCGTTGTTCATCGCACCTGCTAAAATTAAACAACCATCGTAAAAAGTGCGAATATCATCAATCAAAGCAAAAGGATTAGCCGTACCAGCATGTCCACCAGCACCAGAAGCTACAGCAATAATTCCATCTACACCAGCTTCAGCAGCTTTTTCCGCATGACGTTTTTTGATCACATCATGAAAAACCAAACCTCCATAACTATGAACTGCATCTACAACTTGTTTTACAGCACCAAGCGACGTAATAATAAGCGGTACTCTATATTTTGCACATAAAGCTAAATCACCTTCGAGACGAGGGTTTGTTTTGTTAACGATTAAATTCACTCCAAATGGAGCTGCTTTTTTACCTGTTTCATCTTCAAATTGTTTTAATTGAGAAGTGATATCAATTAACATTTGTTCGAAATCTTCGGCTGTTCTTCCATTCAAAGAAGGGAAAGTTCCACATACACCATTTTTACATGCTTCTACAACTAATTCAGTTCGAGAAACAAGAAACATAGGTGAAGTGATTAAAGGTAAATCTAAACTATTTTTAAATTCTTGTAGGGTCATACTAAAATTTTTTTGATGTGGTATAGGATGCAATATAGTTATAAATTGAGTTATGATTTTCAGAAAAGATTAATTTATTTGCATAAAAAAATCCTGAAATGTTTAATATTTTCAGGATTTTTTATTTGATAAAAGCAGTGTTCGATTAATTTAAATTTAGGATTATTATTTCCTTCACGTTATTTAATTTCAATGCTGAAATTGATTTTGAAAACATTAATAATTTTTCAATCGTTGATTGTTTTGGTTCAAATTTTTCTGAGTAAAATTCAATCATAAAAACTTATTTACTTTAAAAACGTTAAATAGATAAGTTTATTTTTTAATCGATTGTTAAAATAATGTTATTATTTTCGATAACTTTTCTTAAGTTGATAATTGCATAGCGCATTCTTCCTAATGCTGTATTAATACTAACATTTGTTTCTTCCGCAATTTCTTTGAAACTTAATTCTTTGAAGATTCTCAGTTCTAAGACTTCTCTTTGATCACTTGGTAATAAAGTAACAAGGTATCTTAAATCATTTTCAATTTGCTTTTTAATGATTTTGGTTTCGGAACATTCGTCAGAATTTCCAATAAAATCGAAAATATTATATTCGTCATCATATTTACCTATAGTTTCTCTAACAGCAGGCATTTTCTTAATATTTCGAAAATAATCAATAGTTAAATTATGCGCAATACGCATTAGCCAAGGTAAAAATTTTCCTTCTTCATTATATCCGCCACTTTTTAGTGTAAGAATAACTTTTATGAAAGTATCTTGGAAAATATCTTCAGTGATATCTTTGTCTAAAACTTTTGAGAAAATGAAACTATAGATTCTACTTTTATACTTCTCAATTAAAATTTCTAAAGCATATTCATTACCATCAACATAGTCTTTGATTAGCAATGAGTCTTCTTCGTAATTCATAAGGTAGATAATTTGGTTTAGTAAGTAGATTTTTTTATCTATAGGCTTCTTGTTTTTTTATAAGTGATTCAAATATAGTCAAAGTTTGAATCAAAACAAGTGAATTAACATAAAAAGAGGACTGTCTCTTAAAGTGTGTAAGTTCAAAAATTAAGCTTGGGTTAGGTTCTACTTTTTAGAGTCTAACCCTTTCTTGATATAGGATTAAAAATTGATCAATAATAACTCCCC